>NZ_JBEZXU010000054.1:0-78017 GCF_040638175.1 Actinoplanes sp. NPDC026670 | reverse complement strand
CACCGAAATCCTCGAAACCACCGCAATCGCCGCATAAGATCAACACACACGGATCGCGCTGGCTGCCTCTTACACCACGCCAGCGGACGTGACCTCGCACGGCAGAGGGATTGACCGCGGAAACGGCGAAAGCCTTGAAGAAGCTTCAACTGTCCGCGCTCGAGTTTCGCCATTTGGGGATCGTTTGCGTCGGTCACGCCGGCCTTGTGGACGCCGCCGCCCGAGGTGACAGCGCACCGGGTGTTCGTCGGGATGGACGGTGGAAAGGAGCATCGACGAACCTTGCCCTCCGCTGCAGAGAGGGCTGTTCGTTGATGCTTCCGGTCGTGGCGTCACCCCGGTCCCGGGTTTCGGCTGCGGTGTCACTTCCGGGCGTGTTTCATCGCGCCGGCGTTCGCCACGTTCGTGACGCCGGTGTCCGGGTTGCCGCCCGCCGGCAGCGGCGGGGCGGTGACCGGAATGCTGATCGGCGCCGGCCTGCCCGCGGGCCTGGCATCACTGCAGGACGCACCGATTCTTGGCCCGGGCCGTGTGGCCGGTGGGCCGGGTGTCGATGGTCCTGCTGACACTGATCGTGCGGTCGAACCCTCGACGTCCTCCCAGCCGGGGAAAATCCACCGCCCAGATCAACGGCATGGCGAAACTCGAGCGAGTCCCGCCTCCGGCGAACCGCGTCACGGTCTTCTGGGCTTCCACGATGACGGCCGCCGACCCCTCGGCCAGCCCCGGTCGCCGGTGTTCGGTAAACCCCGGTCGCGAACCTTCCGCCAGCCACGGTCGCCGGCGCTTGGCCCAACGCGGTCGCCGGCGGCCGGCCAGACGCGGTCGCCAAACCGTCCGCCCGAGGCGGTCGCCGGCGCTCGGCTCGGCGTGGTCTCCGGCGGGCGACGACCAGCGCACACAAGGCGGCAACGTGCGACTTCACCCCCGCCGGAACAACGACCGGCGCACACGGACGGCACAACGCGTGCGCCCATCCCCGTCGGCGCGAAGCAGGCGCACACGATCGGCGAACGTGTGCGCTGACCATCGCTGCGCCCAGGCATGGGCGCTGACCACCGCTGCACCCAGGCAACGTGTGCGCTGACCACCGCTGCACCCAGGCAACGTGTGCGCCGACCACCGCTCCGGCCGGCGGACCCGTCCTCGGCGGCCCGCTCCCGGCACCGCCTCCGGACGGCCACCCAAGGTCATCAGACCTCGCGGTGATCTTGCGGAGTTCGCTGAGGATGGCGCTGACCAGGACGAATGCAAGACTCACTTCAGCGTCGGCCCTGACCCGCGATGTCGCTGCGCAAATGGCGCAACTCGAGCGCGGAACTCCACAAGATCGCGACGGGGCGTAACGGTGCAGGACGGGCGCGGCTCGGGCTAGCGGCCGACGACCCGGCGGGGGCGGACCTTGCGGGCCTCGGTGTACGCCTTCAGCGCCCGGGACCGGTAGTCACGGCCGAGCATGACGGCCGTCCAGTAGCCGATCACCGTGCCGACGATCGCACAGGCCGAGTACAGCCAGATCTGGGCGAAGAAGTCACCCGCACCGTTGGCGAACGGGCCGTGGCCGCTCACCAGCGGTCCGAGCAGGACGGTCAGGGCCATCCCGCCGAGCGCGCCGAACCCTACGTCGGGCAGCCAGCCGCCCGGCGCCTGCCGCTGCGACCTGACGAACGTCAGAACGGCGAGGATCACCGCGATCACCGCGAACATGACGATCGAGGCGATGCCCTGGCCGCTGTCGTCCTCCGACGAGAGCCGGATGACCAGCCGCGCGAGCACGTTGACCGCGAACAGGGCGACGGCCAGCACCGTGATCCGGAACCAACGTTGCTGCCTCATGTCGTCCTCCTGGAAAGCGCACCGTGAATCCTGCGTTGCGGGATCGTAGCGCTCATCCTCGCCGATGATGTGCCGGGATTCCTAGACGCTTCCTGGGAGTTGGCTGTCCCTCGGCGCCGGGGCCAGGATCATCCGGTACACGAACACCGCGAAGGTGAGGCTGCCGGCCAGGATCGTCACCAGGGCCACCCAGTTGGACCCGCCGAGCAGGTAGTCGCCCTCGGACGTCCGGGTGCCGGCGGCGACCAGCATGAGCAGCGTCCACAGCGCCCACGGCGGGCCGGCCGCCCAGCGGCGGCGGGTCGTCGTCACGGCGAACCAGGCGATCGCCAGGTTGACCGCGATCGTCAGCGGGACGGCCACCGGCAGCGGGGCGCCGCTGCCGGTCCACGGGGAGTCGCCGTCGATCATCGCGCCGATCGCCCCGATCCGCAGCGCGCTCAGCTCCAGCTCGATGAAGGCGGTGAGGACGGTGGCGACGAGCGCGACGGCCAGACCGGCGACCCGGAGGAGGATGTCCTTCACATCGTCGGGCAGACCGGCGGCCGGCGGCTCCTCGGTCACCGCTGCCGACTCCTCGGCGGAGGTCACCACGGCAGACTCCTCAGCGGGGGCCGCCACGGCCGACTCCTCGGCGGGCGCCTTCTCGTCCGTCATGCCAGCCCGCTGAACAGGTCGGACTCCCAGCCGTGCGGCCCCGAGCCGGGACCACGGGCGCCCTTGGCGAGCGTGTAGTACTCCACGCCCATGAACTCGCCGCCGAAGTCGCCGGCGATCCCGTAGAGCCAGGAGTTGTCCGGGATCTGGGTGGCGTGGGCGCGCATCGCCGCGGTCTTCTTCGCGTAGTGGTCGGTGCCGTCGATCCGGGCCGCGATCTCCTCGTCGGGCGTGCCGAACGGCAGGTCGTCGACCTTCTCCACATCGGCGAACGGATTGCTCTCCGAATCGCGGAACGCCTCCATGCCGTCCAGCAGCACGCTCAGCGGCATGGCCGTCCAGTAGATCTTCTCCGGGCCGTCCACGCCGGCCAGCTCGGCGGCGCGCATCGCGACCCGGTGGGCCTGGATGTGGTCGGGGTGGCCGTAGAACCCGTTCTCGTCGTAGGTGATCATGACCTGCGGGCGGATCTCCCGCATGATCTCGACCAGGTGGGCGGCCGCCTCCTCGACGTCGGCCTGCCAGAACGCGCGCGGATGCTCGTTGGTGGGCAGCCCCATCATCCCGGAATCCCGGTAACGGCCGGTGCCGCCGAGCATGCGGCGGTCGGTGACACCGAGGGCGGAGCAGGCGCGCTCCCACTCGACCAGGCGGTAACCGCCCAGCTGATCGGCCTCGGCGGCGGCGAGTCTCGACAGCTCCGGGACGTGGATCTCGCCCTCCTCACCGAGGGTGCAGGTCACCAGGGTCACATGGGCGCCTGTCGAGACGTAGTGGGCCATGGTCGCGCCGGTGCCGATCACCTCGTCGTCGGGGTGCGCGTGGACCAGCAGCAGGCGGCGGGCGGGCAACTCTTCAGTCACGGCGGATACTGTACGCGCGACCACCGACAGGTTCGGCTCACCAGCCCGCGGTTTGCCCGGCGCGAGTCGCCCCCGATCGGCAATGCTGGGAGTGTGGAGTACCCGTACGCCGTGACCGTCGGGGCCGATGGCGCCCGAGTAGTGTTCCTCCGCTCGTCCGAGCTCTGGCTGCTCGACCTGCCCAGCGGGGTGGAGCGCCGGATCGCCATCGGGCCCGTCGACTCCTACGCGACCGACCGTGACGCGCGGATCGCCGCCGTGGTGTGCGGTGGCGAGCTGTTCCGGGCCGACCTGGTCGACGGCACGGTCGCCGCGGTGCCGGCGGCCGGCCCCGTCTTCGACGCCCGGCCGGACCCGCTCGGGCAGGCCATCGGCTACCTCACCGACCCCGG
Organism: Actinoplanes sp. NPDC026670; assembly: GCF_040638175.1. Lineage (NCBI taxonomy): Bacteria > Bacillati > Actinomycetota > Actinomycetes > Micromonosporales > Micromonosporaceae > Actinoplanes > Actinoplanes sp. NPDC026670. The sequence continues at coordinate 74,269 of NZ_JBEZXU010000054.1, read as the reverse complement.
CGGAGCGGCGTCGCTGCACGTCACCGGGCCGGCCGCGGACCGGCTGCTGGCCGGCGAGCCGGGCAACGCGTGGCGCGAACACGGCGGGACCATCTCCTGGGGGATGCCGGGGACGTGGGCGAGCGAGTTCGGGCGTACCAGAGGCTGGTGGTGGTCGCCGGACGGATCGCAGATCCTGGCCGTGCGCAGCGCCCGGACGGTCAGCCTGCATCTGCTCGACCTGGACGACGGCTGGGTCGACGTGCACTGGGACCGGGAGACCTACCCCTACCTGGCGCAGGTCCGCTGGGTCGGCGGCGGCCCGCTGATCACCGTGCTGCGCCGGATGCAGCAGCACGGCCTGGTTCTCTCGATCGACCCGCGCACCGGCGAGACCCAGGTGCACGCCGAGCTCGCCGACGCCCGCTGGGTGGAGCCGATCCCGGGCACGCCGCGGCACCTGCCGGACGGCCGCGTGCTGGTCGGCGGCGAGCTCGCGCACGACGGTTTCGACGCGCGCTGCCTCTTCGCCGACGGCAGCCTGCTCACCCCGCCCGGCCTCTACGTGCGGCGGGTGGCCGGCACCCTGCCCCGGCCGGGTGGCCCGGCCGGGGCGCCGGACCTGATCGTCGAGGGCAGCCTCGGCGAGCCGGCCGTGCGGGAGGTGTATCGGGTGCGCACCTCGCTCGGCGGGGGCGGGCCCGAGGTCACCCGGGTGGCGTTGCTCACCGGCGCGGACCGGGTCACCGTCGGCGGTGACGTGCTGGTCGCCGGAAATCGGGTGTGGCACGGCGACCGGGTGATCTCGTTGCGGGCGCCGGCGCCGGACCTGAGCGGGCTGCCCGAGCCGGTGCTGGAGCGGGTCACCGACCGGCGGCTGCCGGCCGCGGTCCTCTACCCGGCCGGGCACGTCGGCGGGACCAGGCTTCCGGTGCTGGTCACCCTGGGCGACGGGCCCGGGCATCAGCAGGTCCTGGCGGACCCATCGGCGTGGCGGGAGCGACAGCGGTTCGCCGACTCCGGCTTCGCGGTGGTCAGCGTCGATTCCCGGGGTACGCCCGGAGTCGCCCCCAGCTTCGAGAAGGCGGTGCACCGGCGGCTGGCCGACGTGGTGCTCGCCGACCAGGCCGACGCCCTGCACGCCCTGCACGGCAAACATCCGGATCTCGATCTCGACCGGGTCGCGGTGCGCGGCCGTGGGCTGGGCGGATGGCTGGCCGCGCTGGCCGTGCTGCGGCGGCCGGAGGACTTCCACCGGGCGGTCGCGCACCGGCCGGTGATCGACTGGAGCGAGCTGCCGGGGCCGGTGGCCGAGCGTTACCTGGGCGACCGGAACGACTCCTCCGACGTGTACGCCCACCACTCCCTGCACGAGGCCGGGACGTCGGCGGCCGTGCTGCTGGTCGATGCCGAGCTGGACGGCTTCGCGTCGCGGCCTGCCGTGACCTTCGAGGAGGAGCTAACCTTCCTGCAGGGGTGGTAGTCACCAGGGAGGTTGTCATGGAGCAGGTAGGTGTGGGACAGTTTCCCCCTGACAAGACGGGAGACGCCATGACGACTGCACTCCTCCACCTCGAGAACCACTACTGGACCGAGTCGGAGTATCTGGCCATCGGCGAAACGCCCGAGCGCATCGAGCTTTTCAACGGGAGCCTGGTAGTGATCCCCACCCCGACCAACGGCCATCAGTACATCGTTGCCAGCCTTCTGGTCGAGCTGTACCACGCAGTCCGCAGCGCTGGGCTCTATTCCTTTCCCGGCGCGGGCATCCGCCTCGACCCCGGCCATATCCGCATTCCTGATTTCCTCATCACGACAGAGATCAACTTCGACGACCGGGTGACCGATGCCAGCGCAGTGCAGCTGATCTGCGAGGTCGTCTCACCCTCCAACGCGTCGGCAGACACTGTCCAGAAGATGCGCTACTACGCGGAAGCCGGTATCCCCTGGTATCTGCTGATCGATCCCCGGAGCGAGACCTTCCACCTGTTCCGCCTGGACGGTGACCGGTACACCGAGCACGCCAAGGCCGCCCCCGGGGAGTTGCTGGAGCTGACCGAGCCCGTGGTTGCGACCATCGATCCGGCGGATCTGCTGCCGCCTCGCTGAAACTGTCGCACCCGGCGCATAGGGTCGGGTCATGACCCACTTCGATGAGGCGGGGGCGGCAGTGCAGGCCGCGCTCGACGCCGGCGCCCGCTATGCCGACGCCAGGGTGATGGTGCGGAGATCCGAGACCATGTCGGCCCGTGACGGCGACGTCGAGGATCTCGGCTTCGACGAGAGCGCGGGGCTGGGAGTGCGAGCCCTGGTCGGCTCCGGGTGGGGCTTCTACGCCGTACCCGATCTGACCGAACCGTCCGCACGGGCCGCCGGGAGACGCGCCGCTCAGATCGCCGCCGCGAGTGCCGCGGTCCCGGGTCTTCCGGCCGATCTGGTGCCGGCCCGCCCGATCACGGCGAGCTGGGCCTCCGACTGCGTGATCGATCCGCTCGGGGTTCCGCTGTCCGACAAGGGTGACCTGCTGGTCCGGGCGACCGAGGCGGCGAAAGCCGCGGGCGCCGACGTGGCCGAGGCCAATTACGCCATCTGGGATACGCGTAAGTGGTTCGTCTCCAGCGAGGGCCACCGCATCGACCAGCACATCCGTGAGTGCGGCGCGGGCGTGACCGCGATCGCGATCGGTGACGGCGAGGTGCAGCGCCGGTCCTGGCCGTCGCATCGTGGCCAGTTCGGCACCCGCGGCTGGGAGCTGGTCAACGAGATCGACTTGGTGGGCAACGCGCCGCGGATGGCCGAGGAGGCGCGGGCGCTGCTGACCGCGCCACTGTGCCCGTCCGGTGAGACCACGCTGGTGCTCGGTGGTGAGCAGCTGGCGTTGCAGATCCACGAGTCGGTGGGGCACGCCATCGAGCTGGACCGGATTCTCGGCTGGGAGGCCGCGTTCGCGGGCACGAGCTGGCTGGATCTGAGCCGGCTGGGTTCGCTGCGGTATGGCTCCGAGCTGATGAACATCACCATCGATCCGACGTTCCCGGGCGCGCTGGGCAGTTTCGGCTTCGACGACGAGGGCACTCCGGCGGCGAAACGGCACGCGGTCCGCGACGGCCTGTGGGTGGGGGTGCTGGCCGGGCGTGACTCGGCGGCGATCGCCGGGCTGGACTATGCGGGCAGTGTGCGGTCGGACGGCTGGTCCCGGCTGCCGATGGTGCGGATGACGAATGTCGGTCTGGAGCCCGGTCCGCACACCCTCGACGAGATCATCGCGTCGACCGGCGACGGCGTGTTCATGGATGTCAACAGGTCCTGGTCGATCGACGACCGCCGGCTGAATTTCCAGTTCGGGTGCGAGATCGGCTACGAGATCAAGAACGGGAAGCTGGGCCGGATGCTGCGCAACCCGACCTACACCGGGATCGGCCCGAGGTTCTGGCAGGCGATGGACATGCTGTCGAGCGAGACGATCGCGTGGGGCACGCCCAATTGCGGCAAGGGCCAGCCCGGCCAGATCGGGCACACCGGGCATCCGGCGGCACCGGCCCGGTTCACGAACGTCCGGGTGGGGGTGCGGGGATGACCAGGTCTTTCTCTTTCCAGGCGGCGGAATCGGCGGCCGATCCGGCGGCGGGGGTTGCGGCATGAGCGGGGGTGGTCGCGCGGGGGCCGAGCTGGAGCTCGCGGCCCGCGTCATCGAGATCGTGCGGGAGTTGGCCGGGCGGTCGGCGGAGGCCGAGGTGAACGTCCGGCACGATGCCGAGGCGCTGACCCGGTTCGCGAATTCGACGATCCATCAGAATGTGGCGTCGGCGGCCACGGGGGTTCGGTTGCGGCTGCACGCCGACGGGCGCACGGCAGGTGGCTCGACGACCGTGACCAGCGCCGACGGCCTGCGGACGCTTGTCGAGCGGACCCTCGCGGCGGTCCGGGTGTCGCCTGTCGACAAATCCTGGCCGGGTCTGGCCCCGCCGGCGGCGCTGCGGTTGTCGGCGGGCCATCCGGGTTCGGGTGAGCGGTCGGGGCTGGCGTTCGGGTTCGACGAGGCGACCGCCCGGGCCGATCCGGCCGAGCGGGCCGAGCGGGTCGGCGACTTCGTGCGGGCGGCCGGCGGCCTGGAGACGGCCGGTTACTGCCGGACCGTGTATGTGTCGGCCGCGTTCGCCAACAGCGCGGGCCAGGCGGTCGAGGGCCGCACGGCGGAGGCCGCGATGGACGGCATCGCCCGCTGCGACGGCGCCGACGGGGTGGCCCGGCTGGCGGCGGCCCGGCTGGCCGATCTGGACGGCGCGGTGCTCGGCGCCCGGGCGGCGGCGAAGGCGCGGGCGGCCCGCGGCCCGGTCGAGCTGCCACCGGGCCACTACGAGGTGGTGCTCGAGCCGGACGCGGTCCGTGACCTCCTGGAGAACTTCGCGGTCTTCGGGTTCGACGGCAAGGCGCACCACCACCAGCAGAGCTTCGCCGAGCTGGGCCGGGAGCAGTTCGACCCGTCGGTGACCATCGTGGACGAGCCGCTCGGCAGCCGCGAGGAGCCGGCCGCCGACCTGCCGTTCGACGACGAGGGCACCCCGCGGCGGCCGTTGGTGCTGGTTCGTGACGGGGTGACCACCGCGGTGACACACGACCGCACGTCGGCGGCGCTGGCCGGCGCGGTGTCGACCGGGCACGCTTCGCCCGCGTCGCGTTCGTGGGGCCCGCGTGCCACGCATCTGCGCCTGGAGGCGGCCCCGCTGCGGGGTTCCGCGCCGGGGTCGGGTGGCACCGGGGTGATCGCCGACTCGGCCCGCCCGCTGGTCGCCGGGGTGCGCCGAGGGCTGCTGATCACCGATTTGTGGTATACGCGAGTGCTCGACCCGAAAGCATTGGTGATCACCGGTTTGACCCGTAACGGGGTGTGGTTGGTGGAGGATGGCGAGGTGACGTCGGCGGTGAGCAATGTGCGGTTCACCCAGTCCTATCCACGGGCGCTGGGGCCCGGCCGGGTGCTCGGGATCGGCTCCGAGACGGTGCTGCTGCCCGAGTCGTGGGGGCGTGCCCGCTATGCGGCGCCGGCCCTGCATCTGGCCGAGTGGAACGTGACGGGCAACGCCTCGGGATAGATCAGCTACTTCATAGGCGATGATCTTTGCCCGCCGGGATGATGTTTTTGTGACCCAGTCCGCAAAGAGTCAGACCTTCGGCGTAACGTGTGCCCCACATCACTGTCGTGACACGACGGCGGCGTGGGGCATCACTGTGCCCTGACCTCGTCGGGTCCCGACCCTGTACACGGCACTGTCAGGGAGATGGAATGACGACGACGGCAACGACGCCGGGCGGCGGTAAGGCTCGCGCGGCCATCGCGGCGCGGACCTTGCGTACCGACCGGTGGTGGCTCGCGCCGCTGGTGACCTTTATCGGCCTGGGCGCGTGGGTCACCTACGCCACCGTCCGGGTGTTCATGCACGACTGGTTCTTCGTCCCGGAGTACCACTATCTGACCCCGTTCTATTCACCCTGCGTCACCGACATATGCGGCGAGGCGGCGATGTTCGGCACCCCGTTGCCGAGCTTCTTCCTCCTCCCGGAGGCGGCGTTCACTCTGCCGTTCCTGCTGCTGTTCCGGTTGACCTGCTACTACTACCGGAAGGCGTACTACCGGGCGTTCTGGCTGTCGCCGCCGGCGTGCGCCGTGCCGGACGGGCACAAGACCTACTCCGGTGAGACCCGGTTCCCGCTGATCTTCCAGAACGCGCACCGGTACGCGTTCTACGCGGCCGGCGTCATCTCGGTGATCAACACCTGGGACGCCGTGCATGCGCAGACCACCGGGCTCGGCTTGGGCAACGTGATCCTCTGGGTCAACGTGATCATGCTGTGGGCGTACACCCTGTCCTGCCATTCCTGCCGGCACATCGCGGGCGGCCGGCTGAAGCACTTCTCCAAGCACCCGGTCCGCTACCGCTTCTGGACCTTCGTGTCCAAGCTCAACACCCGCCACATGCAGCTGGCCTGGATCACGCTCGGCACCCTGGCGCTGACCGATTTCTACATCATGGGTCTCGCCGCCGACTGGTTCACCGACCTGCGCATCATCAACTGAAAGGGCGGGCGATGAGCACGAAGATCGAACGACACCTGTACGACGTCGTCGTGATCGGGGCCGGTGGGGCCGGCCTGCGCGCGGCGATCGAGGCCCGGCTCGCCGGGAAACGTACTGCGATCATCTCGAAGTCGCTGTTCGGCAAGGCCCACACGGTGATGGCCGAGGGCGGGGCCGCGGCTGCGATGGGCAACGTGAACAGCAACGACAACTGGATGGTGCACTTCCGGGACACCATGCGGGGCGGCAAGTTCCTGAACAACTTCCGGATGGCGGAGCTGCACGCCAAGGAGGCGCCGGAGCGGATCTGGGAGCTGGAGACGTACGGCGCGCTCTTCGACCGGACCAAGGACGGCAAGATCTCGCAGCGCAACTTCGGCGGTCACGAGTACCCGCGCCTGGCGCACGTCGGCGACCGTACCGGCCTGGAACTGATCCGGACCTTGCAGCAGAAGATCGTGTCGCTCCAGCAGCAGGACTTCGCCGAGACCGGCAGCTACGACTCGCGGATCCGGGTGTTCCAGGAGACCACGATCACCGAGCTGCTGCTCGACGGCGACCGGGTGGCCGGGGCGTTCGGCTACTACCGGGAGTCGGGCGAGTTCCTGCTCTTCGAGGCGCCGGCGGTGGTGCTGGCGACCGGTGGGGTGGGCCGGAGCTACAAGGTCACCTCGAACTCGTGGGAGTACACCGGTGACGGCCACGCGCTCGCGCTGCGCGCCGGGGCGACGCTGATCAACATGGAGTTCCTCCAGTTCCACCCGACCGGCATGGTCTGGCCGCCCAGCGTGAAGGGCATCCTGGTCACCGAGTCGGTCCGCGGTGACGGCGGGGTGCTGCGCAACTCCGAGGGCAAGCGGTTCATGTTCGACTACGTCCCCGACGTCTTCCGCAAGATGTACGCGGAGACCGAGGAGGAGGGCGACCGCTGGTACACCGATCCGGACAACAACCGCCGCCCGCCCGAGCTGCTGCCCCGTGACGAGGTGGCCCGGGCCATCAACAGCGAGGTCAAGGCGGGCCGGGGCAGCCCGGCCGGGGGTGTCTACCTGGACGTGTCGACCCGGATGCCGGCCGAGCAGATCATCCGGCGGCTCCCGTCGATGCATCACCAGTTCAAGGAGCTGGCCGACGTCGACATCACCAAGGAGCCGATGGAGGTCGGGCCGACCTGCCACTACGTGATGGGTGGCGTCGAGGTCGAGCCGGACACCGGTGCGGCGCTCGGCACGGTTCAGGGCCTGTTCGCGGCGGGTGAGGTGTCCGGCGGCATGCACGGGTCCAACCGGCTGGGCGGCAACTCCCTGTCCGACCTGCTGGTCTTCGGCAAGCGGGCCGGTGAGCACGCCTCGGCTTACGTGGACGCTCTGCCGGCCCGGCCGAAGCCGTCGAAGGTCGACGTGGCGGCCGCCGTCGAGGTCGCGCTGGCGCCTCTGGTCCAGGACGGGGGCGAGAACCCGTACACCCTCCAGCAGGATCTTCAGGCGGTGATGGGTGACCTGGTCGGCATCATCAGGCGCGAGGGCGAACTCTCCGACGCGCTGAAGAAGCTCCAGGAGCTGCGGGTCCGGGTCGCGAACGTGGGCGCGAGCGGCGGGCGGCGGTACAACCCCGGCTGGCATCTGGCTCTCGACCTGCGCAACATGCTGGTCGTCTCGGAGTGCACGGCCAAGGCGGCGCTCGAGCGGGAGGAGTCGCGCGGCGGCCACACCCGCGAGGACTTCCCGAAGATGAGCCCCGAGTGGCGGCGCGTCAACCTGGTCTGCTCGCTGGAGGAATCCGGCGAGGTGCACCTGGAACGCAAGCCGGTGCCGCGGATGCGCGACGAGTTGTTCAACCTGTTCGAGCGCAGTGAGCTGGCCAAGTACCTGACCGAAGAGGAACTGGCCGAGAGGGAGGCCGAGTGAAACGCCGATTCCGTGTCTGGCGCGGCGACGCGTCCGGCGGCGACCTGCGCAACTTCGACGTCGAGGTGAACGAGGGCGAGGTCGTCCTCGACATCATCCACAGGTTGCAGGCCACCGAGGCGCCCGACCTGGCCTGCCGGTGGAACTGCAAGGCCGGCAAGTGCGGCTCCTGCTCGATGGAGATCAACGGCAAGCCCCGGCTCGGATGCATGACGCGGATGTCGACGTTCGAGGAGAACGAGACCATCACGATCACCCCGATCCGGACCTTCCCGGTGATCCGTGACCTGGTCACCGACGTGTCCTTCAACTACGAGAAGGCACGGGAGACACCCGCGTTCGCCCCGCCGGCCGGCGTCGCCCCCGGCGAGTACCGGATGCAGCAGGTCGACGTGGAACGCAGCCAGGAGTTCCGGAAGTGCATCGAGTGCTTCCTCTGCCAGAACACCTGCCACGTGATCCGCGACCACGACGAGAACAAGCCGGCCTTCTCCGGCCCGCGCTACTTCATCCGCGCCGCCGAGCTCGACATGCACCCGCTCGACTCCCTCTCCGACCGGAAGGAGTACGCGCAGGCCAGCCAGGGTCTCGGCTACTGCAACATCACCAAGTGCTGCACCGAGGTCTGCCCCGAACACATCAAGATCACTGACAACGCGATCATCCCGATGAAGGAACGCGTCGTCGACAGGCGTTACGACCCGCTGGTCTGGCTGGGCCGCAAGATCCTCCGCCGCGACCAGCTCGAACGCCCCGGCGCCCCGTCCACTGTCAACCCGTCACTGTCCAGCGCCCGCCTTCCTGAGGGCGCGCCGGTCGGTCCCGACGGCCACATGGACATCGCCGAACTCGCGGCGCCCCTCCAGGGCGGCCTCTCCCCCTTCGGCGAGGACATCGAGTTCCCGCTGCCGCCGGAGCAGGTCACCTACCACCATCCCAACCCCGAGAAATAGACCCCCTTTCCGGTACGGGGTGGACAGTCCCGCCGAACCACCCCGTCCCGTCGGCTACCACGCGACGTCTCAGCCCGGTCCCGGCCGAAACGCGGCCGCCGGGCTGAGGCGGTGGCCCCTTTTCGGGGAGCCCGCCGTCTTCTTCCCGCGGCCCGCCGTCCTCTCCACGCGGCCCACCGTCCTCTCCTCGCGGCCCGCCGCCCTCTCCTCGCGGCCCGCCGTCCTCTCCCCGCGGCCCGCTGTCTTAGGGTCAGCGGGTGCCTTCGCTTGTCACGCCCGCGTTGCCCGCGGGAACTCTCGCGTCCATGGACCAGATGGCGATCACCGGAGACGGCGTGCTCCTGCGAGCGTGGACGACCGCCGACCTCCCCTCCGTCGTGGCCGGTTTCGCCGACCCCGACATCCAGCGGTGGCACTGCCGGAGCCTGGACGACGACGAGGCCCTGGCCTGGATCGCCAGGTGGCGGGCAGGCTGGCTGATGGAGACCGAGGCATGCTGGGCCGTCGAGGCCGACGGTGTGGTGGCCGGGCAGATCGGCCTCCGCGGGATCGACCTGACCGAGGGGATGGCCGCGATCTCCTACTGGACACTCCCGGCCGCCCGGGGAAAGCGGATCGCCCCGAAAGCCCTGACCGCACTGACCACCTGGGCCTTCACCGAACTGGGCCTGCACCGGCTCGACCTGAGCCATTCCACCGCGAACGCCGCGTCCTGTCAGGTGGCCGCCAGATGCGGCTACCTGCTGGAGGGAACCAAGCGCAGCGAGGCCCGCCACGCCGACGGCTGGCACGACATGCACGCCCACGCCCGCCTGGCCACCGATCCCCCGGCCTGACCGCTGGTCGCCGCGGGTGGTTACTCCGTCTCGCCTTTGTCGCCGGCCAACCAGAGCTCGAGACCGTCAAGGATGCGCTCCAGCCCGAAGGCGAAGCTCTGATCCCAGACCTTGTCCGGCTCCATCTCGAGGACGCCGCTCTCCTCCCGCCACTTGGCGTACTCCGGATACTCGCCGATCGCCTTCTCCATGAACGGCTCCAGGCTCTTGCGCAGCTCCGCCGCTGACTGCCCGGACCTGATCACCGCGGCGCTGACCGCCGCCTCGGTGGTCGCCGATCCGATCACGTGCGCCGTGATCAGCGAATGCACGTGGGACAGGGTCGGCCCGGTGAACCCGGCCGCGGAGAACAGCCCGACACTGCGATTGCTCATCCGCATCACGTTGGGCCCGATCGTGGGCCGCACACCGAGCATGCCGATCACCCACGGATGCCGCAGCAGCATGGCCCGCATCCCGCCGGCCATCACCGACACCCCGATCCGCCAGGGCGCATCGCCGGCTTCCGGAACGTAGACCTCCCCCATCACCTCGTCGACGGCCAGTTCGAGCAGGTCGTCCTTGGTGGCGACGTGCCAGTAGAGCGAGGTGGCGCCAGAGCCGAGCCGGGCACCGAGCCGGCGCATGCTCAGCCCGGCGGCGCCCTCGGCGTCGAGCAGCTCGATCGCCGCGCGGACGATCTGCTCGCGGCTGAGCGTCGGCTGTCCGGTACGCGCACGGGCCGGGCGGGTCCACACCGAGTCGCTGAAGTCGGGCATGGGTTCATCTTAAGGGTCCTCGCACACTGTTCGAGTCCAGTAGTACAGTGTGCGAGCCAACCCGAACACTGTACGAGGGAGGAGTTCCGATGGCTGACCGTCATCCACGGCGCTGGCTGATCCTGGGCGTTCTCTGCCTGAGCCTGCTCGTGGTCGTGGTGGACAACATGGTCCTCAACATCGCGATCCCGTCGCTGATCCGCGATCTGGGCGCGAGCACCGCCGACATTCAGTGGATCATCGACGCGTACATCCTGGTCTTCGCGGGCGTGCTGCTCACCGCCGGAAGCCTCTCCGATCGCCATGGCCGCCGCCTGGGCCTGGTCGTCGGTCTGGTGGTCTTCGGCGGCGCCTCGGTGCTGGCCACCCTCTGCCAGACCCCGGGCCAGCTGATCGCGGTCCGTGGCGTGATGGGCCTGGGCGCCGCCTTCCTGATGCCGGGCACGCTCGCCATCCTCACCACGGTCTTCGGCGAGGACGAACGCAAGAAGGCGATCGCCATCTGGAGCTCGGTCCTGATGCTCGGCGCCCTCGGCGGCCCGACGCTCGGTGGCCTGCTGCTGGAGCACTTCTGGTGGGGCTCGGTCTTCCTGCTGAACATCCCGATCGCGATCCTCGGGATCGTCGCCGCGGTGGCCGTCATTCCGGAGTCGAAGGGCCCGGCCACCAGGCCCGACACGGTCGGCGCGCTGCTCTCCACGATCGGCATGACCGCCCTGGTCTGGGGCGTCATCTCGGCGCCCGGACACGGCTGGGAGTCACCGCGCACCGCGGGTGGTTTCGTGGTCGCCCTGGTCGCGCTGATCGGGTTCGTCCTCTGGGAACGCCGGGTCGCCGAACCCATGCTGCCGCTGTCTCTCTTCGGCGATCGCAACTTCCGGGGCGCCAGCCTGTCCCTCGTGCTGCTCTCCTTCTCGGCCGGCGGGGTGATGCTGGCGATCACGCAGTACCTCCAGTTCGTCCTCGGTTATGAGCCGATCCGGGCCGGGGCGGCCTTCATCCCGATGATCGTGACGACGATGGCCTTCAACGGCGTCGGCGTGCTGGTCGACAAACGGTTCGGCGCGCGGGTGGCCCTGTCGGCCGGCCTGCTCCTGGTGGCGGGTGGCTTCGCGGTGCTGGCATCGCTGGATCCGGCGGACGGCTACCTGAAGCTCGCGGCCGCCCTGGTGATCATCGGAATGGGCAGTGGCGTGGCGTCGCCGGCCGCGGTGGGAACGCTGCTCGGCGCGCTGCCGCCGGAGCGGGCCGGCGTCGGGTCGGCGGTCAACGACACGGTGCAGCAGATCGGGACCGCGCTGAGCGTCGCCGTGCTGGGCAGCGTGCTGACCACCGCCTACCGCGCGGCCATGCCGTCCGGCACCACCGGCCCGGCCCGGGACTCGCTCGGCGACGCTCTCGGTGTCGCGGCCGCCACTGGTGACGCGGGACTGGCCGATGCGGCGCGGGCGGCATTCGTCGACGCCATTGCGGTCACCTCTCTCATCGGGGTGGTGGGCGGGGTCGCAGCGGCGGTGCTGGCCGCCGCGGTGTTGCGCCCGAAGCCTGCCACGGTTCCGGGCGGCCCCGATCCGTTGTCCACAGAAGCTGTATACGGTGCGCCGTTGTCCACAGGCACGGACTCGGAGCCGACCAGGATCGAACGCCCGTACTAAAGTGGCGCCATGACCAGCGCTTACCAGCCATCGATGTTCGACCTGATGTCCGGGCCGGCTGAGGCGGTCGCGTCACTGACCGGCCGCCTCACCCGGCACCGGCTCACCGCCGGCGCCTGGGTCGACGTGCTGCCCGGCTGGCTGCACGGCTCCGACGCGGTGTTCGAGACCCTGCTCGGCATCGACTGGCGGGCCGAGCGGCGGAAGATGTATGACGACGTCGTCGACGTCCCCCGGCTCCTGCGGTGGTTCGGCCCGCGGGAGCATCTGCCACATCCCGCCCTGGTGACGGCGCGGGCCGAGCTCAACCGGCACTACGCCGAGGAGTTGGGCGAGGAGTTCGTGACCGCGGGCATGTGCCTCTACCGCGACGGCCGCGACAGCGTGGCCTGGCACGGCGACACCATCGGGCGGTCCGCCACCGAGGACACCATGGTCGCCATCGTCTCGTTCGGGTCACCCCGCAACCTGCTGCTGCGACCACGTGCCGGCGGCCACGAGACGCTGCGGTTCCCGCTCGGGCACGGCGATCTGATCGTGATGGGCGGGTCCTGTCAGCGCACCTGGGAGCACGCCGTGCCGAAGACCGCGAAAGCCGTCGGACCACGCATCAGCGTGCAGTTCCGGCCGGCCGGAGTGGCCTGATCAGAGCTCTCCGGTAACGCGGACATTGCAAGTGGTTGACGAGTCCGCCGAGAAAGTTACACTCCAAGTGTAAATAGTTGATGCTCCATCTCCCTTACAGGACTTCCACCGGTCCGGCGAGGCGGTCATGTCAACAGATTCCCAGCTCAAGGAGCTTGCGCTCCACGACATCACGGTCCGCTTCGGCGGCCTGACCGCTCTCGACAACGTCTCCCTGCGCGTGGCGCCGGGGCGGATCGTCGGCGTCATCGGGCCCAACGGCGCGGGCAAGACCACCCTTTTCAACGTCATCTGTGGTTTCGTGCAGCCGACCTCCGGGTCGCTCACTCTGGACGGGAGCCCCTGGCGGCCCCGCCCGCACCACCTGAACCGTCTGGGCATCGCCCGGACCCTCCAGGGGGTCGGCCAGTTCGCCGGCATGACAGTGCTGGAGAACGTGATGGTCGGCGCCCGCCACCGGCACGCGGAGTCCGAGGCGCTGGCCGCGCTCGACCGGTGCGGCGTCGCGCGTTATGCGGGCGCTCATCCGGGCGCACTGCCGTACGCGATCCGTAAACGCATCGAGCTGGCTCGCGCCCTGGTGGCGAAGCCGCGCATCCTGATGCTCGACGAGCCGGCCGGCGGCCTGGACGCCGACGAGATCGCCTGGCTCGGCGCTCTGATCAAGGAGACCGGCACCACCGTTCTGCTGGTCGAGCACCATATGGACCTGGTGATGTCGGTCTGCGACGAGATCCTGGTCCTCGACTTCGGCAAGCCGATCGCGCTCGGCTCGCCAGCCGAGATCAGCGCGAATCCCAAGGTCACCGAGGCCTATCTCGGCGCGGCGGCCTGATCCTTTTTCAGCTTCATCTGTTTCACGGGGCCCTGACCGGCCTCTGATTTCGCATATCCGGAAAGCCGGTCGTGTCCCGGCTCTCCTCGGCATACCCGAAACACGTCCATGAGCGGCCCCGAGGGAAGGAGCGCCGATGATCACGCATACCCCGGAGTCGGCCGGAGAAGGCCGATGAGCGGCGCGTTGTTGCAGGTCGAAGGCCTCACCGCCGGATACGGCGCGGCGCCCGTCCTGCACGACGTCGATCTCACCGTCCGGCCGGGGGAGATCGTCGCCGTGCTCGGGGCGAACGGCGCCGGCAAGACGACCCTGCTGCGCACCCTGTCCGGCCTGGTCCGCAGCACACGCGGCCGGGTCCTGCTGGACGGCGACGACCTGGCCGGCACCAAAGTGGAGCACCTGGTGCGGCGGGGCATCGCACACGTTCCGGAGGGCCGGGGCGTGGTCACCGAGCTCACCGTCGACGAGAACCTGCGGCTCGGCGGCCTGTGGCGGCGCGACCGGGCCGACGCGAAAGTCGCTCTCGACGAGGTCTACGACCTGTTCCCGCCCCTGGCGCAACGCCGGACCTTCGCCGGGCACCAGCTGTCCGGCGGGGAGCGGCAGATGCTGGCGCTGGGCCGGGCGCTGATCGGCCGGCCACGGTTGCTGCTGCTCGACGAGCCGTCGCTGGGCCTCGCGCCGAAGGTGACCCGCCACATCATGACCCTGCTACGTGACCTGCGGGAACGTACCGGGCTCGCGGTTCTGCTGGTCGAGCAGAACGTGCGCAGCGCCCTCTCCATCGCCGACGAGGGTGTGGTGCTCGCGCTGGGCCGGGTGGTGGTGCGCAACAAGGCGTCGGTGCTCCGCGACGACGCCGACCTCCGTCACGCCTACCTGGGGTTCTGAACATGAGCGAGTTCATCTACCTCACCTTCGACGGGCTCAGCCGCGGGCTGGTCTATTCCGCGTTCGCGCTGGCCCTGGTGCTGATCTGGCGGGCCGCGCGGATCGTCAACTTCGCACAGGGCGCGATGGCGGTGTCCACCGTGTACGTCGCGTACTCGGTCACCGACGCCACCGGGTCGTACTGGCTCGGGTTCGCGGCGGCGCTGCTGGCCGGGCTGGTGCTGGGCGTCACCGTCGAACGGGTGGTGATGCGGTTCGTCGACCACTCGTCACCGCTCAACGGGGTGGTGGTCGCGCTCGGGCTGGTCCTGATCCTGCAAGGGGTGCTCGGCATCGTCTACGGCAACGAGTACCTGCCGTTCGCGACACCGTTCAGCCGGGACGCGTTCGAGGTGGGCGGGGTGGCGATGCTGTCCCGGTACGACCTGTTCGTCTTCGCGGCGGTGGGCACCGTCGTCGTCGCTCTCACGCTGCTGTTCACCCGTACCGCCATCGGGTTGCGGATGCGCGCGGCGGCCTTCGCGCCGGATGTCTCCCGGCTGCTCGGGGTGTCGGTGGGCGGCATGTTGACGCTCGGCTGGGCGCTGGCGGCGGCGGTGGGCTCACTGGCCGGGATCCTGGTCGTCCCCACCGAACTGGGCGTGCACCCGACGGCGATGGACGTGGTCTTCGTGTCGGCGTTCGCGGCCGCCGTGGTCGGTGGCCTGGACAGCCCGATCGGCGCGGTCGTGGGCGGGCTGATCGTCGGCGTCCTGCTGTCGTACGTCAGCGGATACATCGACGTCACGGTCGCCCCGATGGCGGTTCTCGCCCTGCTCGTCGTGGTTCTGCTCGGCCGGCCGGGCGGATTGTTCTCCAGCTCGAAAGCGAGGGTGGCATGACCGCGATCGAGGCCCGGCCGGAGACCGGCACGAAGGCGCCACCCGGAGCGCGGCGCCGGCGGCGGGTGCATCCGGTGTTCGTGATCGCGGCCGGCGCGGTCCTGGTGGTCGCGCTGACCTACGTGCTGCCGCCGTTCCGGAACTATCAGCTGGCCACGGTGGGCGCCTACTTCTGCGTGACCGCCGGGCTCACCGTCCTGACCGGACTGAACGGGCAGTTGTCGCTGGGCCACGGCGCACTGATGGCCACCGGCGCCTACACGCTGGCGCTGACCCAGAACAAGTGGGCGAACCTACCGGTCAGCTTCGCGGCCGCGGTGCTGGTCACGACCCTGGTCGGCGCGATCATCGGGCTGGCCGCGGCCCGGTTGCGCGGCCCCTATCTGGCCGGTCTGACGCTCGCCGTGGCGATCGTGGTCCCGTCGGTGACCAGCACGTTCGACGAGACGTTCAACAGCGATCAGGGCCTGTCGGTGTACCTGAACCCGCCGCCCGAGCAGTACCCGATGGAGCAGTGGCAGGCCTGGCTGTGCTGGAGCGCGGCGCTGGTCGTGGTGCTCCTGCTGGCGCTGCTGGTGCGCGGCCGGTTCGGGCGTGACCTGCGGGCGGTCCGGGACGACGAGACCGCCGCCAAGCTGGCCGGCATCAACATCGCGCGTACCCAGGTGCTGGCGTTCGTGGTGAGCGCCGTCTGCGCCGGGGTGTCCGGCGCCCTGTTCGCCTATCTGGCGCAGAGCGTGTCCCCAGGCGCATTCCCGTTGACGCTCTCGCTGTTCCTGGTCATGGCGATCGTGATCGGCGGGCTGGGGAGCCTCTTCGGCGCCCTGTGGGGCGCGTTGCTCCTGGTCGTGCTGCCCACGTTGTCCCAGTCCCTCGGTGAGCAGGCCGGTTCGCAGCGGCTGGAGGGAAACCTCGCGCTGATCGTCTTCGGTGTCGTGCTCGTCGTCGTCATGCTCGCCGCCCCGGGCGGCCTCGCTTCGATCCCATCCCGAATTTCACGCCTGATCAGGAGGAACCGATGAAACGGATAACGACGGCGGCTCTGTCCGTCGTGCTGCTGGCCGCGGCCACGGCCGGCTGCACGAACGACGGCGGCAGCACCCCCGGTGGCAGCACGAACGTGCCCGGGGTGACCGACACGGAGATCGTGGTCGGCACGCACATGCCATTGACCGGCCCGGCCGCGGGCGGCTACTCGAAGATCGCGCCGGCCACCAAGGCGTACTTCGACTACGTCAACGCGAACGGCGGCGTGCACGGCCGCAAGATCACCTACAAGATCAAGGACGACGGCTACAACCCGGCGAACACCCAGACCGTGGTGCGTGAGCTGGTGCTGCAGGACAAGGTCTTCGCGATCCTCAACGGTCTCGGCACACCCACACACACCGGCGTGCTCGACTTCCTCAAGACCAACCGGGTCCCCGACCTCTTCGTGGCCAGTGGCAGCCGCAGCTGGAACCAGGCCGACAAGTACCCGGGGACGTTCGGCTTCAACCCGGACTACACGGTCGAGGGCAAGATCCTGGGCACCTACATCAAGGAGAACCTGGCCGGGAAGAAGACCTGCTTCCTCGGCCAGGACGACGACTTCGGCCGGGACAGCCTGGCCGGCGTGGAGAAGATCCTCGGCTCGGTCGCGGCCAAGGAGAGCTACGTGACCAGCAACCCGAACGTCGGGCCGCAGATGGGCGCACTCAAGGCGGCCGGCTGTGAGGTGGTCGTGCTGGCGACTGTGCCCGGTTTCACTGCCCTGTCGATCGGCACCGCTGCGAAGATTGCGTTCAAACCGCAGTTCGTGGTCAGTAACGTCGGCGCCGACCCGACCACCGTCGGCAAAGCGCTCGGAACCGGGGCTCCGCTGCTCGAAGGCGTGGTGGCGACCAACTACCTGCCGCTGAACACCGACGACGCGAACCCGTGGATCCAGCTGTTCAAGAAGGTCAACACGGAGCACAACGGCAACGCCGAGTTCGACAACAACATCGTGTACGGCATGTCGGTCGGATATCTGTTCGTGCAGGCGCTCCAGGCTGCCGGCAAGGACGTGACCCGCGACAAGCTGCTGGAAGCCGTCACAAAGAACGGCTTCCAGGGCCCCGGCCTGGTTCCGCTGCGGTTCTCGGCCGCGGACCACTCGGGATACGCCGGAGCTCAGCTCACCAAGGTCGAGGGAGGTAAGGCGGTGTTCTTCGGCACCCCGTACACCACCGACGACGGGGACGGCCCGGTCACGGCGTACCAGGGGCAGGCCGTGACACCGCCACAGAGCGGCGTGCCTACCGCGTAATATCTGCACGCAAACTGCAAAAATACGACTCAGGAGGTTGAGCGATGGCTGACCAGGTAGCAATCGTGACCGGAGCAAGCCGGGGGATCGGGTTCGCCATCGCGCAACGGTTCGTCACCCAGGGGACGAAGGTCGCTGTCACCGGCCGTGACGCCGACGCCCTCGAGGCCGCCGTCAAGGAGCTCGGCGGCCCCGAGGTGGCGATCGGCGTGGCGGGCAAGGGTGACGACCCGGCGCACCGGGCCGCCGTGGTCGACGCGGTGCGGGAGCGATTCGGGCCGGTCACCACGCTGATCAACAACATCGGGATCAACCCGGCGTACGGGCCGCTGGCCGGCCTCGACCTGAACGCCGCCCGCAAGATGGTCGAGGTCAACCTGATCGGCACGCTCGGCTGGATCCAGGAGGCGCTGCGCGGCGGCCTGGCCGAGACCGGCGGCTCGATCGTCAACATCTCGTCGGTCTCCGGTGTCCGCCCGGCGCCGGGGATCGCGTTCTACGGCACCACCAAAGCCGCCCTCATCCACCTCACCGAGGAGCTCGCGGTCGAGCTGGCCCCGAAGATCCGGGTCAACGCGGTCGCGCCCGCGGTCGTGAAGACGCGGTTCGCCACCGCCCTCTACGAGGGGCGGGAGGCGGAGGTGGCGGCCACGTATCCGCTCCAGCGGCTCGGCAACACCGATGACGTGGCCGGCACCGTGGCGTTCCTCTGCTCGCCGGAGGCCGGCTGGATCACCGGCCAGACCATCGTGATCGACGGCGGGCTCACCCTGACCGGGGCCGTCCAGTGAGCGTCAAGCGCGTGGTGGTCACCGGCGCCGGTGGTGGGATCGGGGCGGCGCTGGCCCGCCGGTTCGCCGCCGACGGCGCCCGGGTCGTGGTGAACGATCTGAACGCGGAGGCGGCCTGGGCGGTCGCCGGCGAGATCGGCGGGATCGCGGTCCCCGGCGACGCGGCCCGCGAGGAGGACGTCCAGGAACTCGTCGACACGGCCTTCGCGGAGCTCGGCGGGATCGATCTGTTCTGCTCGAACGCGGGAGTGCTGTCGGCCGGGGACGAGACGACACCCGATGCCCAGTGGCAGCGTGACTTCGGGGTCAACGTGATGTCGCACGTCTACGTGAGCCGGGCGCTGCTGCCGCGCTGGCTGGACAGCGGCGAGCCGAAGCGGCTGCTGATCACGGTGAGCGCGGCCGGCCTGCTGACCCTGCTCGGGAGCGCGACCTACTCGGTGACGAAACACGCGGCTCTGGCCTATGCGGAGTGGCTGCGGGCCACGTACGCCCATCGGGGTCTGATCGTGCAGGCGCTGTGCCCGCAGGGTGTCCGCACCGACATGCTGACCCGCGGAAACGATCGCGGCAGTGGCGCGGCCTCGCTGCTCGCCGAGGGCGCGCTGCCGCCGGAGGCGGTGGCCGACCTGGTCGCCGCCTCGCTGGAGGACGGCCGGTTCCTGATCCTCCCGCATCCTGAGGTCGAGGGCTACTACCGCTTGCGCGCGGGCGATCCGGACCGTTGGCTGGGGGGCATGAACAAACTCCAGCGCGGATTCGAGTCCAAGTGAGGGGCCTTGACCTGGCGAAACTCCAGGCCTATCTGGACAGCCCGCCGCTTTCCGGGACGATGTTCGCGGGCGGTAAGTCGAACCTGACCTACGCGGTCACCGACGGCGTCAACCGCTGGGTGCTGCGCCGGCCGCCGCTGGGGCACGTGCTGCCCACCGCGCACGACATGGTTCGTGAGCACAAGGTCCTCGACGCTCTCTCCAGGGCCGGGTTCCCGGTGCCGAAACCGGTGCGGCTCTGCACCGACACCGAGGTCATCGGGGCGCCGTTCTACCTGATGGAACACGTCGACGGCACCATCTACCGGGACGCCGCGCTGATCGAGAAGATCGACTTCCGGGCGCTGACGTTCACCCTGGTCGACACGCTCGCCGACCTGCACTCGCTGGACCCGGCGGCGATCGGGCTCGGTGACTTCGGCAAGCCGGAGGGCTTCAACGCCCGGCAGGTCCGCCGGTGGAAGCAGCAGCTCGACGCGTCACGCAGCCGGGAGCTGTCCGGCATCGACGAGCTGCACGCCCGGCTGGCCACCGACATCCCGGCCGGCGGCCCCGGCGCCGTCGTGCACGGCGACTTCCGCCTGGACAACGTGCTGGTCAGCGACGAGCTGACGGTCAACGCGGTGCTCGACTGGGAGATGTCCACACTGGGCGATCCACTCAGCGACCTGGCCCTGATGCAGATCTACGCCGGCCGTCCGCTGCTGGAGCGCGACGGGAAACCGTTCGCGCCGATCGACATCCCCGGGCACCCCACGCTCGACGAGATCGCCGCACGCTACGCCGAGCGCAGCAAGCGCGACGTCAGCGACCTGCACTGGTACGTCGGCTTCGCCGCGTTCAAGCTCGCCGTCATCCTCGAGGGCGTGCACTTCCGTTTCACCAAGGGTCAGACGGTCGGCCCCGGCTTCGACACCGTGGGGGCCATGGTTCCCGCCCTGGTCGAGCAGGGCCACCGAGCGCTGGAAGGACACTGATGGACTTCGAGTACGACGCGAAGACCGAGGACTACCGCAAGCGGCTGCTCGCCTTCATGGACGAGCACGTCTACCCCGCGGAGGCCACGTTCCACAGCGACGGCTGGGAACCCCCGGCCGCGCTCGAGGGCCTGAAGGCCGCCGCCAAGGAAGCCGGCCTGTGGAACCTCTTCCTCCCCGGTGACCACGGCGCCGGGCTCACCAACCTCCAGTACGCGCCGCTGGCCGAGATCACCGGCCGCAGCCCGGCGGTCGCCCCGCCCGCGCTGAACTGCGCTGCTCCGGACACCGGCAACATGGAGGTGCTGGCCGACTTCGGCACCGCCGAGCAGAAGGAGCGGTGGCTCGTGCCGCTGCTGGCCGGTGAGATCCGGTCCGCCTTCGCGATGACCGAGCCGCAGGTGGCCTCGTCGGACGCCACCAACATCGGCACCCGGATCGACCGGGACGGTGACGACTACGTCATCAACGGGCACAAGTTCTACATCACCGGCGCGATGAACCCGAACTGCAAGATCTTCATCGTGATGGGCAAGACCGACGTCGACGCGCCCCGGCATCTCCAGCAGAGCCAGATCCTGGTGCCGCGGGACACCCCGGGCGTGACGGTCAAGCGGGGCATGACGGTGCTCGGCTACAACGACGGCGACCACGGTGGCCACGCCGAGGTGATCTTCGAGAACGTACGGGTGCCGGCCACCAACCTGATCGGCGAGGAGGGCGGCGGTTTCGCCATCTCCCAGGCGCGGCTCGGGCCGGGCCGGATCCACCACTGCATGCGGCTGATCGGCATGGCCGAGCGGGCGCTGGAGCTGATGTGCACGCGGGCGCTGGTCCGCACGCCGTTCGGTAAGCCGCTCGCCGAGCAGGGCGTCATCCAGGACTGGATCGCCGAGTCCCGGGTCCGGATCGAGCAGGCCCGGCTGCTGGTGCTCAAGGCCGCCTGGCTGATGGACACGGTCGGCAACCGGGGCGCGCACACCGAGATCCAGTCGATCAAGATCGTGGTGCCGTCCACCGTGGAGTGGATCGTCGACAAGGCGATTCAGACGCACGGCGCGGCCGGGCTCGGACAGGACTTCCCGCTCGCCGGGCTGTTCGCCAGCGCCCGTATGCTGCGACTCGCCGACGGGCCGGACGAGGTGCACAAACGGTCCCTGGCCCACCGCGAGCTCAAACGTTACCGGAGTGGTTCGTGACCAACCCACCGACGCGTGTCGACGGTCGTACCGCGCGGTCCGAGCGGACCCGCAACGCGATCATCGACGCGCATCTCCAGCTGATCGGCGAGGGGGACATGCGCCCCACCGCCGATCGGGTGGCCAAGCTGGCCGGGGTGTCGCTGCGCGCCCTGTGGAGCCACTTCGCCGACATGGAAGCCCTGATGGCGGCCAGTGGCCAGCGTGTTCTGGAGCAGCGCGACGCGTCGTACCGGCCGATTCCGGCGGATCTGCCGCTCGCCGAGCGGATCGAGGCGTTCTGCCATCAGCGGGCCCGCCTGCTGGAGGAGATCGGGCCCGCGGCGCGGGCCTCCGCGCTCAAGGAGCCGTTCTCGTCCGGGTTGCAGCGCTATCGCAAACTGCACACCTCTCGGGTACGCGACGAGCTGACCACCACCTTCCCCACCGAGATCGGCAGTGACGAGGAGTTGCTCAACGCGCTGACCGCGGCCAGTCTGTGGCCGACGTGGGCGTCGTGGCGGGACGGCATGGGACTGCCGGTGGAGAGCGCCCGCGCGGCGCTCGCCCGAGTGGTGACCGCCCTGATCAACCCGGCCGGAGCATCAGCCGCCCGCTGAGCCACGAGGCGCAGGCACACCGACCGCCACCGCCGCCCTGGTCGGCGTCGTCTCGTCACGCGCGCCCCCGGCGATCTTGTGGAATTCCGTCACAGCAGTCTGGTGGAAGTCAACAAGATCGCCGGGGGCGGTGGGGTTACAGGATGGCTACCGAGCGGGCGCCCTCGCCCCGGGCCATCCGGTCGAAAGCAGCAGGCACGTCGGCCAGCCCGATCCGGTCGGTGATCAGGTGGTCGAGGCTGAGCCTGCCGTCGAGCACGTCCCTGGCCAGGGCCGGGATCTCCAGGTCGGTGTCGGCCTGCCCGTAGACCGAGGCCCGCAGGGTTCGCGCCGACGAGAAGATGTCCAGCGCGCTCAACTGGACCATGTCGTCGGCCGCGCCCATGCCGACCACTGTCACCTGGCCACCGGACCGGGTGGCCCGCCACGCGGCCCGGATGGTCGACGCCCGCCCGACACATTCGATGGCGTGGTCGGCGCCGCGCCGTTCGGTACGGCCCCGGATCTCCTTGGAGAGGTTGTCCGACGAGACCACGAAGTCGGTAGCCCCGGCCGCTTCGGCGAGCCCCTTCTTGGCCTCGGTGACGTCCACCGCGATGACCTGCGCCGCACCGGCCGCGCGGGCCGCGGTGACGACCGACAGCCCGACCCCGCCGAGCCCGATGACCACGACCGTTTCGCCTGGTGCGACCCGGGCGGTGTTGCGCACCGCACCGGTCCCGGTCAGAACCGCACACCCGAGCAGAGCCGCAAGATCAAAACCAAGCTCGGCGGGTACGGGAATGACCGCATTCTCCGGCACGACCACCTGCTCGGCGAACGCCCCCACGCCAAGCGTCACGTGGACCGGCGTGCCGTCGAGCGTGATGCCGTTGGAGAGCGCCGCGACCCCGTGCGAGGTGCTGCACAGCCACGGTTCGCCGTGTTCGCAGTACCAGCAGGTGCGGCAGGCCGGCTGCCAGTTCAGCACCACGTGGTCACCGACCGCGGCCCGGGTGACGTGCTCGCCGACCTCGACCACCTCGCCGGCTGCCTCGTGCCCGAGGATCAGCGGGTGCGGCGGCCGCAGCGTGCCGTTCACCATGGACAGATCGGAGTGGCAGACCCCGGCCGCACGCACCCGCACCCGCACCTGGCCGGGCCCGATCTCGGGCAGCCGCAGTTCGGCGAGTTCGGCGGGGACGCCGGGGTCCCGGACGACGAGCCCGGTCATGTAGTGACTCAACGCGTAACCTCCAGGCCGGGGATCGACAGGACGCGGACCGGAAAACTCATTGCTGGATCGCCTTCACCTGCTGGAACTCGGTCAGCCCGTAGGCGCCGAGCTCACGGCCGATACCTGACTGCTTGTAACCACCGAACGGCGCGAACGGGTTGAACGAGCCGCCGTTGACGTCGACCGCGCCGGTGCGCAGCCGCCGGGCCACCGCCACCGCCCGCGCGCCGGAACCCCAGACCGCGCCGGCCAGCCCGTACTTCGAGTTGTTGGCGATCGCCACCGCCTCGTCGTCGTCGCCGAACGGGATGATCGACAGCACCGGCCCGAAGATCTCCTCCTGGGCGATCTCGCTGTCCGGGTCGACGTCGGCGAAGACGGTCGGCGCGACGAAGTGGCCCTGGCCGGGCACAGGCGCGTCGAGGCCACCGGCGACGAGGCGGGCCGTGGCGCGTTCGATGAAGCCGCGGACCCGTTCCTTCTGGGCGGCCGAGGCGAGCGGCCCGAGCCGGGTGGCCGGGTCGAACGGGTCGCCGAGGGTGTATCCGGCGGCGGTCTTGGCGGCCAGCTCGACCGCCTCGTCGTAGTGGCTGCGGTGGACCAGCATGCGCGTCCACGCCGTACACGTCTGGCCGCTGTTGAGGAAGGCGTTGCCGACGCCGACCTTGACCGCCTTGACCACGTCGGCGTCGTCGAGGATGACGTTGGCGGACTTGCCGCCGAGTTCGAGCGACACCTTGGCAATCCGGTCGGCGGCGGCGTGGCTGATCGCGGCGCCGGTCCGGGTGGAGCCGGTGAACGACACCATGTCGACGCCCGGGTGCCCGGCGATGGCCGATCCGACGGCCGGGCCGGTGCCGGTGACCAGGTTGAACACGCCCGGCGGCAGGTCGGCTTCGGCGAACGCGTCGGCCAGCAGGTACGCGGTGAGCGGGGTCAGCTCGCTCGGTTTGAGGACGACCGTGCAGCCGGCCGCGAGGGCCGCGCCGACCTTGGCGACGACCTGGTGCAGCGGATAGTTCCACGGGGTGATCGCGCCGACCACACCGATCGGCTCGTGGACGACCAGCGAGTTCCCGATCGTTTCCTCCTGCGCGGGCTGGTTCGCCAGTTCCGCGTACCCGGCGAGGACCGTCAGGGGAAGGCCGGCCTGGACCGCCTTGGCGATCTTGAGTGGGGTGCCCAGTTCGAGCCCGACGATCCGGGCGATCTCGTCGGCGCGGGCGGTGAGCGCCCGGTGCACCCGGCTCAGCGCCGCGCCGCGTTCGGCCGGCGTCAGCCCGAAGGCCCAGCCGTCGAAGGCGGCACGGGCGGCGGAGACGGCGAGGTCGACGTCCTCGGCGGTGCCGGCCGGCACATGCCCGAACTCCTCCTCGGTGTACGGGTTCTCGACTCCGATGCGCTCTGCGGAGGCGGCCGGCACGTAGGTGCCGCCGATCCAGTGCTCATCACGGAAGACCGACGTCATCGGCGTACCCCCTGGTCGTAACGGTCGGAAAGGCTGTTGATCAGCAGGTCGAGCCCGAGCTCGAACGCGCCCTCGTCGACGGCGTCGCGGTGCGCGGCGAGCTCGTGGGCCCGGTGCAGGTGCGGAAAGCGGTCGTACAGCTCCGGGTCGGCCTCGAAGCCGAGGGCGAACGAGCCGAGCGCGGAGCCGGTGATCAGGTATCGCATCAGCGCGCCGATGTGGGTGGCCCGCGCCCGGGACCAGCCGGCTTCGAGCAGCGCGCCGTAGACGGCCTCGGCCATGGCCAGCCCGGCCGGCCGGCGACCGGGGCCGGTGGCCAGCACCGGGACGATGTTCGGGTGTGCGGCGAGCACGGCGTGGTACGACTTCGCCCACATCCGCAGCCCCTCGCGCCAATCGTTGCCCCGGAACACCGAGATGTCGACCTGCGCGACGACGGCTTCGGCGACCGCGTCGACGATCTCCGCCTTGGTGGCGAAGTGGTTGTAGAGCGACGGCCCCTGCACCCCGAGCTCGGTGGCGAGGCGCCGCATGGAGCAGGCGTCGAGTCCTTCAGCGTCGATCACCACGGCGGCCGCCTCGACGATGCGCTCCCGGGTGAGGAGGGCTTGTCGGGGGCGGGCCATATGAGAACTCCTGAAGAAAGAAGAAATCAACACTGGACGTGTAAAAACTTACGCCGCTAGTTTAAGCACAGCTGCGACGTACATCACTAAGGGAGATCAGCAATGACGACGCTTTCCCTCGCCACCGTTCTAGCCGAGGCGGCCCGCCGGTACCCCGAGAAGGTAGCGATCGTCGACGAGGCCGGGGGCCGGATTCCCTATCGTGAGCTTTGGGCGCAGACCCGGTCGTACGCCGCAGGCTTGACGGAATTGGGCATCGGCCGCGGCGACACGGTGGCGGTGATGATCCCGAACGTGGGCGACTTCCCCCGGGTCTACTACGCCGCGCTGGCCGTCGGCGCCCGGATCGTGCCGGTGTCACTGCTGCTCAACGCCGAGGAGGTCGGCTACGTGCTGTCCGACAGCGGCGCGAAGCTGCTGGTCACGCACTCGGCGTTCCTCCAGGTCGGCGCGGCCGCGGCCGCCGCGACGGGCACCCCGCTGGCCAATGTCGGCCCGCTGCCGGAGGGTCTGCCGCAGTACCCACCGCGGCTGGACCAGATCTCGGCCGGCCTGGAGCCGGTCCGGACCTACGTGACTGTCGAGGCCGAGGACGTCGCGGTGATCCTCTACACCAGCGGCACCACCGGAAAGCCGAAGGGCGCCCTGCTCACGCACCTGAACCTGGTGATGAACGCGGCCGTCAACGTCTTCGACGTGCACCCGCTGACCGGCGACGACGTGGTGATGGGCTGCCTGCCGCTGTTCCACACGTTCGGCCAGACGGTCGGCATGAACGCGACGTTCCGGCTCGGCGGGACGCTGGTGCTGCTGCCGCGGTTCACCGGCGAGGCGGCGATCGAGCTGATGATCAGGGAGAACGTCACGATCTTCCACGGCGTGCCGACCATGTACATCGGGCTCCTGGAGGCGGCGGCCAAGGCCGACCGCCTGCCACAGCTGAAGCTGTGCGTGTCAGGTGGCGCTTCGCTTCCGGTGGCGGTCCTGGAGAAGTTCGCGGCGGCTTTCGGTTCGACCATCTGGGAGGGGTACGGGCTGAGCGAGACCTCACCTACGGCGACCACCAACCAGCCCTCGTTCGGCGCCAAGCCCGGCACGGTCGGGCATCCGATCTGGGGTGTCGAGGTGGAGATCGCCCGCCCGGAGGTGCCGGAGAGCATCGAGTTCGTGCCGGACGGCGAGCTCGGGGAGATCGTGATCCGCGGGCACAACGTGTTCGCCGGTTACCTGAACCGGCCCGAGGCGACCGCGGAGGCCCTGGTCGACGGCTGGTTCCGGACCGGCGACCTGGGCGTGCGGGACGAACAGGGCTTCATCAGCATCGTCGACCGGACCAAGGACCTGATCATCCGCGGCGGCTTCAACGTCTACCCGCGTGAGGTGGAGGAGGTCCTGGCCCGGCACCCGTCGATCCAGCAGGTCGCGGTGATCGGCGTGGCCGACGAGACGCTGGGCGAGGAGATCTGCGCGGTCGTCGTGCTCGACGACCAGAGCCTGGCCGCGGACGAGCTGATCGAGTGGTCGAAGGAGCGGCTGGGCAAGCACAAGTACCCGCGTCAGGTGCGGTTCACCGAGTCGCTGCCGCTCGGCCCGAGCATGAAGGTGCTGAAGCGGGAGCTGCGCAAGCAGTACAGCTGATCCTCAACGAAGAAGCAGTGGTGGCAGCTCGGCGACGATCGGCACGTCGGCGGGCAGCCACGGGACGGTGTCCAGCTGGTCCACGGTCAGCCAGCGCATGGAGCGGTGCTCCAGCGCCTCCGGGACGTCGCCGCCGAGCAACTCGACGGCGTAGACCCGGAGCACGGCACGACCGTGGGCCAGTGGCACGTCCGGTCCGACCCGGGGACCCACCTCGACGCGTACGCCCAGCTCCTCGGCACATTCACGAGCGAGCGCCTGCTGGTCGGTCTCCCCCGGCTCGACCTTGCCGCCGGGGAACTCCCAGCGCCCGGCCGCCTCCGGCGGGGAGCTGCGTTCACAGGCGAGGACCCGCCCAGCGGTGATGATCACAGCCGCAACGATCACCCTGGGTGATGGCGCCGGCTTGACGTATTGTTCGGGCCGCATGCGATCCAAGATCTCACGAAAGTTCATCGTTCAGGTTGCCCGCTGGTGCCCTGATCGTCACGCAAACACGGATATGTGGGCGTGGACATGGGTGGCTGGACGGACGAAACTGTGGGACACCGACCATGACGATCCGGCGACAGTTCGGCCACAAGCCGGCAACGACGCTAAGGGGGGTGCGCGAGTGCGGGCGAGAAGACGCCGGGACACCGGCGCGGACTATCTCAACGACGCCCTGACCTTACTGACCGGCTGGACCCGTGACGGCGTCCAGTTACGCCGCGATCTGGCATGTGACGACAGTCAGCACGCCGCCTTGACGGAACGTATCAAGGTGGCTGCGGACACTCTTCACATACGACCAAGCATCCGGCGAATCAACGGTCACACTCAGATCTGTCTGGGGTCACAGGACGGCGCGGCCATCACCGACGGTGAGGTCACTCTGGCGGCCCGGATCGAGGACTTCTATCGCACCGTGGTCGAGAGGTCATGATCCAGGCGGACTACGCTGCGCCGCATGACTGACGTGGTGTACGACAACAAGGGTCAGCTCGAGCAGATCCAGGACGGTCTGCTGGAGGGCGAGCAGATCATCGCGGTCTACGACGCGATCGGCGCCGGGACCGGCTTCATCGGCCTCACCAGCCGGCGGATCATCATCCAGGACCAGTCCTATGTCGGGCAGCGGTTCGCGATCACCAGCATCCCGTACTCGCGGGTCAGCAGTGTCAGCGTGGTGAGCAACAAGAGCTGGGCCGGCCAGTTCTTCTCCTCGGGCACGATCGCCATCGCGGTCGGCACGGTCACGTACGAGGTCGAGTTCCGTGGCTCGGACAAGGCCCACCACGTGCACAACCTGATCCTCAGCCAGGCGTCCTGACCCCGCTTTCTAGCGCCCGCCGACCGCCTGCGTGAGATCCCACACGTACCGGCGGCCGGCGGGTTTCTCGTCCCGCCACACCACCTCCCAACGTCCGCGGTGGTCGCGTTCCGGCTCGCTGAACCGGCCGTACCCCTGCCGCTCCTTGACGCTCGGCGGCTGATCGGTGTCCGGGAAGCTGAAGGTGACCTGGAACCTGGTGAACGCCGACGGGCTGCCGCTCGCGGCCGGCAGCCGGTCCTCCCAGACGAGCTGGTCCCAGCCGCGTTCACGCAGCGGCCCCCACAGCCCACGGGGCCGGTACTCGACCTGCCACTCGGTGGGTGTGGTCATCGCCGGGTCGAAGATCAGCCAGACCCGCAGCAGCCGGCTCTGCTCCAGGGGCAGCGACGTGATGTGCCCGCCGATCGGCCGCAGCGTCTTGAACGAGATCTCGTCGAGCCTGGTGATCCGGCCGGTGTCGGTCGGCACGATCGGGCGCATGGTCCGGTGAGTGACCAGCGGTTCCGGGGTGGTGATCCGCTTCTCCACGATGCGGTCGCCGTCGTCGTCGGCGCCGATCGTGACGAGCACCTCGACGGTCTCCGAGAAGAGTGGCTTCTCCCGGTCGCTGATCCGCTGAATGGCGTCGAGATAGTGCTGATGACCGGCCTGCTGGAGGCTGAGCAGCCGGGTGGCGTCCTGCAGGTCGGCCTTCAGTTCGCGGATCTTCACGACGAAGGCGAGCTGCCACAGGCGGACCACGAAGTAGAGCAGGCAGGTCAGGAAGACCGCGGTGAACGCCCATTGTGCGAACCGGATGGGGATCCCGGTGAGCTGTGCGATGCCCGACGCCAGGCCGATGAGCATGGCCGAGACGTTCAGGGTGCCCCTGAACAGGGTCTGCGAGATCGTCGGAGTATCCGGCATCGTCCCAATGATGGCGAAACGATCGTTACCGACAAATCCTCATAAAGAGTGAATGGCATCGCTTGGGGACGGCTGATCGCCTGATATCCGGTGTCCGATCAGTGGACCCGCCATGCCAGTCCGGCCCACCCGCGATTATTTTTCCCCGTCACCTATTGCAGGCTGTTTCCGGACCGCCGCATGCTACCGGGAGTTCCACCAGAATCGATCCTCGACCCCCCGGAGGCGATCCCCGGTGCTGAGCCACCTACAGAGGCCGTTGACCCGGAGATATCGGACCGAGATGTTCGGTCACGACCTCGACGCCGTGCCGATCGCGGGCGGGGGTGAGGGCGGGCAGCCCCACCGGCGGCTGCTGATCGGGCACAACGCCATCTTCGCCGCGGCGATGCTGCTCTCCGCGGTGCTGGTGGGACTCGCCACGGTCGCCCTGTACTGACACCGGCCGCCGCGGCGAGACCACGCGCGTCAGCTTCCGCCTTCGCCGCCCTTGCCGGTCCGGTCGGACATGGTTCTCCTCAGACGAACTCGATGGACTCCGGAAGTCCCAACGCGTCCAGCCTAGGTCAGGACGCGGGTCGGCAACGGCGTCTCCAGCACTGTGCCGTCCTGGGCGCGCCTCAGCTCGTACCCCCGCGGGCCTTGATGATCGGCGACCGCCTCGGACAGTGACGTGCCCCGGAAGATCAGCCCCGCGCCGTCGTCGGTGGCGTAGCCGTCCGGCAGCATGCCGGACCCGATGAGCTCGTGCATCAGCGGCCGCCGCCGCGCCTCGGCGTCGTAATGCACGCCGTTGCTGAACGGCAGGAACCCCAGCCCGTCGGTGAAACCGCGCAGTTCCGGCCCGAAACTGTCGGTACTGCCGCCGACGTGCCAGCAGATCGAGCCGGCCGAGACGCCGCCGAGCACCACGCCCGCCTGCCACGCCTCGTGCAGGATCTCGTCGAGGCCGTGCACCCGCCAGACCGCGCACAGGTTGGCCACGCTACCGCCGCCGACCCAGATGACGTCCTGCGCGAGCAGGTGCGCCCGGAGGTCGCCGACGTTCGGCATCGGGAAGAGCTGAAGATGCGACGCGACGAACTCGGTGCCGGCGAACGCCGCGTAGTAGGCGCCGATCCGCGACTCGTTGTCGCCGCTCGCCTGGCCGAGGAAGCAGATCCGCGGCGTCTTCGCGTTCGACAACTCGGCCGCCAGGTAGTGGGCGCGGCCCGGCCGCAGATCGAGCGGACCACGGCCGCCGGACCGCAGGAAGGCGCTGGTGGCGAGGATGGTGGGGACGTCAGCGGTCACCGCAGCATCATCGCGCACGCGTCGGTGACCTCCAGGACGAGATCCTCGACCAGATCGATCGCGATGCTCAGCCGCAGCGGATCGCCGTCGACCGCGGCGAACACCGCGTCCATCCGGGCCTTGAACCGCTCCGGCGCGCCCGGCAGCAGCCCGGCCGCGGCCACCGCGCCCTTCTCGTTGATCAGCCAGCGCCCGGCCGCCCCGTGCAGGGCGTGCGCGCAGACTCCGGCAATCCGGAACAGGCACCCGGAAACGTAGGCGCTGTCGCCGCGCGACACCGCCTTGCGGGCCACCCCGATCAGGAAATCGGCCTCCCACAGCCCGGCCACCAGCGCTTCCGCCAGCGGACGCGGGAAGACCAGGGCGCGACGCCGAAGCCGCTCCAGCTCTCCGGTCGGATCCGCGAGGATGCGGCTGAGGGCCAATTCGCCGGGGTACGAGAAATCGGGCACCCCGAGTGGATGGCCGGCCTGGATGTGGAACGAGTAGCGCCCCTGCTCGGCGTCGGCCCAGCAGCGGTGCACCCGGTCGGTGTCCCGGTAGATCCAGTCGACCGCGTGGCCGTCGATCCGCAGCCAGCCGCCGCCGTCCACCCACGGGCCCCAGCCACCTGTCGCGGTCACCCCGGCGCCCGCCCCGGCCACCTCGGTGGCCAGCTCGCCGAGCCGGCCGGTGTCCAGCGGCGACCGGTAGTAGAGCCCCAGGTCGGTGTCCGAGTCCTCGGTGTGCGTGCCGCGGGCCCGGCTGCCACCGAGGACCACCCCGACGACACCGGGAACGGTCAGCAGCCGGTGGGCGAGATCGGTCAACCTGGAGTCGGTCAGCGCCATGGCATCACCGTGTTCCCCGGGCGGCCCGGGCGCAACCGCCGGTGATCGTCAACACAGTTCCGCGAGGTCCAGGAGCGCCCTGACCTCCTCGATCCCGTCTTCGACGTTTTCGATTCCGGCTTCGATTCCGGCTCCGTTTCCGGCTTCGATTCCGGCTTCGATTCCGGCTTCGTGGAGCAGTTCCAGGTCCTCGTCGGTGATCAGGATCTGGCCGCCGCTCCCGATCAGGTCCGGCAACGGCTCCGCCGGGTCGTCGGCCGGGCAGGCCATCGCGGTCCGGCCGAACGGCAGGCAGATGCCGAGGATCTGGTCACAGTCCACATCGGGTTCGACCTGGCGGGCCGAGCCGACCGCGATCACCCGGTTCTGCGGCTTCCTCGTGACCGTGCTGCTGAGCAGCCGCCGGGCGGTCTGCTTGCCGTCGGTCAGAGTCACCAGGTAGCGCAGGGTCTGCTCACCAGCGGCGCCGCGGGTCTCGACGCGGCGGGTGCCGCGGAGCATCGACGGGTCCCGGATCACCTCGGTGTCGAACGGGACGGCCCGGGTCTCGACCTCGGTCCGGGTGGCGATGACCGGCGCGGCCGCCGCCCGGCGCAAGGCCGGGGCTTCCGCGAGGGTACGGGCCGGACGCTGCCCGGTCCGGTCGGCGCGGTCGTCGGCGATCCGGGCCCGGCTGAGCTGCTCGGCCGCGGCCGCGATGTGCGGCGCCGGCGCCTTACGGCCGGCCACCGCGGGTGCGGTCGTGCTGTCGTCCGCCGCCTTGACCTCGGCCGGCGCCTCGCCGTGCCGCCGGGGCAGCGGCTCGGCGGCGGCCGCGGCCCGGCTGACCACCTCCGGGTCCTCCTCCAGCCGCGGCGCGCCCAGATCGGCGTCGATCGGCTGAGCGGTGATCTCGCTCGTGCCGGGAGCGGTCATGGTGGAGACGGCGCCGGCCACGCCACCACCCACGATCACGAACATCGCACACGCGCCGGCGGTCATCCGGACGCCGAACGGCAGTCGGGCCCACCAAGACTTTCGTGGCATTTCGAGCAAATGCTGCCAAGAGTCACTAGTTGTCTGGTTTTGCACCAAAGCATTGTCACCTCCACCGGCGCGTCGGCAAGCCATCACCTGTCACCCGAAAAGCTGACGCCCGCGCCCCGAGACCGATCCCACGCGTTGCTCCGGCGAGGCGCAGAGTCGCCTGACGGCTCCCGGATGCGCGGCCGCCGTACGATCGGTCCCATGCCCGCGCCTGTGCCCCTCAGCCCGGACGAGGAGGCCGTGATGCGCGCCCTCGGCCGGTTCCTGCTGGTCATGCCGCGTGCCCTCGACGCCGACCTGATCCACGAGCAGCGCATGTCCGCCAGTGAGTACGCGGTGTTGCGCCACCTCTCGGAAACCCCCGGCCACCTCATGCGGATGAGTGAACTCGCCACCGCGTGCGACATGTCACTCAGCGGCATGACACGCCTCGCCGCCAAACTCGAGTCGCTCGGCTGCCTGCGCCGCATCCGTTGCGAGGAGGACGCCCGGGGCGCCAACGCGGTCCTCACCGAGAAGGGCATGGAACGGCTGCGGGAGGCCTGGCCCACCCACCTGGCCAGCGTCCGCCGGCACATCTTCGACCACCTGGACGGTCTCGACCTGCGGCGGCTGGCGAGCGCCTTCAACTCGATGACCGCCGAGCGCTGATCCCCACCGTCCATCTTTCACCGCCATTTTTCACCGCCCATTTTCACCGCCCGGCCCCTTCGCTGCCCGGCTTCTCTGCCGCCCGGCCCCTTCACTGCCCGGCCTCTTCGCTGCCCGGCCTCTTTGCCGCCTGCCGCGTTTCGTGCCGGTGGGTCGGGGCCTCCGGGTTGCGATGATCTAACCGTGCTGAACGCTGCCACCGACGACACCCGGACGGCCCAGGGTGCTCTCGACCGGATCGCCACCGTCGTCTCCGAGGTGCTCGCGCCCGCCGTCCTGGTCGCGGTGCTGCTGCTCACCGTCGGCTGGCACGCCGGCGACACCCCGGGCGTCTCCCGCTGGTGGGGGCTGCCGGGCGCCCTGTTCGCGGCGGTCATCCCGCTCGGTTACGTCCTGCACGGCGTACGCCGCGGCCGCCTCACCAACCATCACATCCCGGAACGCGCCGACCGCCGGATCCCGCTGCTCTTCGGCACCGCGTCGCTGATCGCCGGCCTGGTGCTGATGCTGGCGCTGGGCGCGCCCCGCGAGGTGCTCGCCCTGCTCGCCGCCGGTGGTGTCGGCCTGGCCGCGTTCGCCCTGGTCACCCACTGGTGGAAGATGTCCATCCACGCCGGCGTGGCGGCCGGCACGGTGTCCGCCCTGACCGCCGTCTACGGCGAGGTCGCCCTGCTCGGCGCGCCACTGGTGCTGCTCGGCTGCTGGGCCCGGGTCCGCCTCACCGCGCACACCCCGGCGCAGGTGGTCGCGGGCGCCCTGGTCGGCGCCGCGATCGCCGGCACGGTCTTCCCCCTGCTCCGCTAACCCAGACGTGGTGACGTGCGGCGCAACCCGCACCACAGGTCACCACGCTTTTGTTCGCCCCGCAGCGTGGTGATGTGCGGCGCGATTCGCGCCGTACGTCACCACGGCGGGTCGGCTTCCAACAGGCCGTGGGCGGCCAGGGTCGCGTCGAGCATCCGCTCCTGGTCGGCGGCCGGGAAGGCGGCCGGGTCTGCGGCGGCGTAGGCGGCCACCCCCTCGGTCATCGCGATCAGCGCCAGAGCGACGGTGGCCACCCGCTCGGCAGTCCACTCCGGAGCCGAGGCCGCGGTGAGCCGCTCGATCCGGTCCCGCCACGCCCGGTTGCTGCGCCGGTGCTCGGCGATCAACTCGTCATCGGTGACCGCCGCGGCCAGGAACCCCATCCACACGATCGCCTCCTGCCGGGTCTGCTCGTCGAGCGCCATCCCCTGATGCAGGACCGCCCGCAGCGCGGCCCGGGGCGAACCGGCCGCCGCCTCCAGCGCCTCGACCCGTCCCCGGGTCACCTGATGCAGCAGTTGCCGGGCGTGCAGCAGCAGCGCCTGCCGGTTCGGAAACCGGTGCATGACCAGCCCGGTGGTGCACCCCGCGGCCGCCGCGACGGCCCGCACGGTGAGCCGCTCCAGCCCCTGCCCGGCCAGCACGCTCCACACCGCCCGGGACAGCGTCTCCCCCTGCGCCGACCGATCCGCTGCTCGTGACACGCGTCGCACCCCTTCCCACTCGGAACAGATGTTACCGTAACGCTTGTTACGAACGGAGGCCCGTCTTGACCTGGACCATCGAACCTCGCCCCTGGGACGATCCCACCGGCGCCGCGCTCCGCGCCGCCCAGCGCGCCGAACTCGACGCCCGCTACGGCTCCGACGACCACGAGCCAGGCACCCCGCCGTCCGCCGCCGACATCGACCTGTTCCTGGTCGCGCTCAACGCCGACGGCGACCCGGTGGGCTGCGGCGCCCTCCGCCGCCTCGACCCGGCAACCGCCGAGGTCAAGCGCATGTACGTGGCTCCCGCGGCCCGTGGATCCGGCGCCTCGACGGCCATCCTGCGGGCACTGGAGGCGGCCGCCCTGGACCGCGGCTGGACCACGATCAGACTGGAGACGGGCCCGGCCCAGCCGGACGCGATGCACTTCTACCAGCGGGAGGGTTATCACGAGATCCCACTCTTCGGCGCGTACATCGGCTCCGACCTCTCGGTCTGCTACGAACGGATGCTGACCAGCAATCCGGTACCCTAGTCTCATGACGGCCCTGCCCGAGTGGATGTACCCACCGCGCGCGGAAGGCTGGTTCGCGGAAGACCTGGACCGCCTACCCGAGGCTCCTCGCCACACCGAACTCATCGACGGAGCGCTCGTCTTCATGATGTCGCCGCAGCGCGCCTGGCACAGCCGCATCATCTTCGCGCTCCGCCAGTCGCTCGCAGCACAGGCACCGGCCGACTTCGAGGTGGATCAGGAGATGACGATCCGGCTCGACAAATTCAACAGGCCTGAGCCGGATGTGCTGGTGACGCGCACCGCCTACGACCCCGACCGTACGTATTTCACGCCAGATGAGGTGCGACTCGTAGTCGAGGTTGTCTCGCCCGAATCGGCCCACCGGGATCGCACGGTCAAACTCCGCAAATACGCCGATGCGGGCATCCCGCACTACTGGCGGATCGAGGACGAAGACGGGGCGCCGGTCGTCCACGTCTACGAGATGGACGAGCCGACGAAAACCTACGTCGCCTCCGGCATCCACCGTGATGTGCTCCGCCGACCGGTGCCGTTCGACATCGACATCGATCTGGCCGGCCTCATCCCGCCACGTTCCTGACGATCAAGATTTGACGGCTGGGCGCAGGGTGACCGTGACATGGTCGCCTTCGCCGACGCCCTCGGCCTTGCGGACGGCATCCTTGAGCGGGACCAGATAGCGGCCGCCCTTCGGGAACAGCGCCGTCCGGAACTCGGTGTCCCCGAGCACGACCTGCACCGGAACCTGCCCCCAGTAGATCAGGGACCGGGCTTCTTCCTTGAGCTCAGCGCTGTCAGCCTCGGACATGGCGACGAAGAAGAAGGGCGCCGGCCCCCGCCACTCGATGATCTCACCGTCGAAAACCCACTCCACAGTGGACCTCACACAGCCACTAGCCGGACGCGATCGCCGCAGAGCTTGACCATGTCATCGATGTCGGAGGTCAACATGACCACCGGGCGGTGCTGGCGCAACGCGGCCTCGGCGACGGCGGCATCGATCGCATACTTGTGCCCATGCAGACCGGTGCCCATCAGCAGCTTCGATGCCGCCCGCGCCTCCTCATCGCCCACCGGGATCACACGCAGTCCGGAGAGCACCCAGTTCATACGAGCCTTGTGGGTGCGGGCGTGGACGGCCTCGATGATGGTGAGTGCGCTGATCACGACTTCCATGCCGCGCGAGCGCGCCTCGGCGGTCATCGCCACCACATGCTCATCGTCGGCGAGGAGTTTGGCGAGCCCTTCGCTGTCGAGGACCAGCGTCCCCTGATGACTCAGCTTGCGGCGGGCCATTGGCTCTCCTCCGCGAAGACCTCGTCGAAGACCTGCCGCGCCCGCTGACGAGCCTCGTCGGAGATCGGACCCCGACGGCTCTCGTAATCTGCCAGGTATTCGTCAAGCACCTGCCCACGCAGTTCCCGCTCGACTGCCCCGGCGATGAACGCGGAAAACTCTCGCTTACCGACACGCGCCCGGATGGCGTCGGCGGTTCCTTCCGGCAACGAGAGGCTCACCCGCGTCGCGGGCCCCTCCCCGATGCTGTATTCCGCTTCGCTCATCCATCAAGTGTGTCA
Organism: Actinoplanes sp. NPDC026670; assembly: GCF_040638175.1. Lineage (NCBI taxonomy): Bacteria > Bacillati > Actinomycetota > Actinomycetes > Micromonosporales > Micromonosporaceae > Actinoplanes > Actinoplanes sp. NPDC026670. The sequence continues at coordinate 37,625 of NZ_JBEZXU010000054.1, read as the reverse complement.
AACGAGTAGGAAAGGCGCCACAACCCGGCCTTGGCTTCACTCCCAGGCGAAGCCAAGGCGGCAGAACTCAAGTGACTCAGACGTTGAAGCGGAACTCGACGACGTCGCCGTCCTTCATGATGTAGTCCTTGCCCTCCATCCGGACCTTGCCGGCGGCCTTCGCGGCGGACATCGAACCGGCGGCGACCAGGTCGTCGTAGCTGACGATCTCGGCCTTGATGAATCCCCGCTGGAAGTCGGAGTGGATGACACCGGCTGCCTCCGGGGCGGTCGCGCCGACCGGGACCGTCCAGGCGCGGGCCTCCTTCGGGCCGGCCGTGAGGTAGGTCTGGAGACCGAGCGTGTCGAAGCCGACCCGGATCAGCCGGTTCAGGCCGGGCTCGGACTGGCCCGTCGACTGGAGCAGTTCCAGGGCGTCGGCCTCGTCCAGCTCGATCAGCTCGGACTCGATCTTCGCGTCCATGAAGACGGCCTCGGCCGGGGCGACCAGGGCACGCAGCTCGTCGAGGAACGCCTCGTTGCCCAGCTCAGTCTCGTCGACGTTGAACACGTACAGGAAAGGCTTCGTGGTCAGCAGGTGCAGCTCGGAAAGCAGGTCCAGCTCGATGCCGGCGGCGCCGGCCCCCTGGTAGAGGGTGACGCCGTCGTTGAGCAGCTTGAACGCGGCCTCGGCGGCGGCCACCGTGGCCGCCTTCTCCTTCTTGAGTTTCGCCTCCTTCTGGAGGCGGGGCAGCGCCTTCTCGACGGTCTGCAGGTCGGCGAGGATCAGCTCGGTGTTGATCGTCTCGATGTCGTCGGCCGGGGACACCTTGCCGTCGACGTGCAGCACGTTCGGGTCGGAGAACGCGCGCACGACCTGGCAGATCGCGGACGCGTCACGGATGTTGGCGAGGAACGCGTTGCCGCGGCCCTGGCCTTTGGACGCGCCGCGGACCAGGCCGGCGATGTCGACGAAGCTCACCGGCGCCGGCAGGATCTTCTCACTGCTGAACAGCTCGGCCAGCTTGTTCAGCCGCTCGTCGGGCAGGCCGACCACGCCGACGTTTGGCTCGATCGTCGCGAACGGGTAGTTCGCGGCGAGCACGTCGTTCTTGGTCAGGGCGTTGAACAGGGTGCTCTTGCCGACGTTGGGCAGGCCGACGATTCCGATGGTGAGGCTCACGGAACGCCAGTCTACGCAAGGGTCAGCGGAAGAACTTCCGCAGTTCGGTGGCCACGGTTTCCGGCTTGCCGCTGTCGTCTGCGGCGAGATGACCGACACCGGTCAAGGTCACCCGCCGCACTCGCGGCAGGACGGGCTCAAGGCCGTTCAAGACCCCGGTGAGGTACGCCGGCGAGCGGTCCCCACCCAGCAGGAGCGTGTCCGCCGCCACCGTCCGGTACAGGCTCAGTGGGCCGGCCGCCTCCTCGACGACCGCCGCGTCCAGGCGCATCGTCGGGATCAGCTCACCGAGCCGTTTGCCCTCGCCGGCACGGATCACCAGTCCCAGGAAGGGAATCAGGGCAGCGCGCGGCACGTACCGCAAATCGCCTGTGCCTTTGACAACCGTGACGAAAGCCGCAGCCCGGTGACCACGGGAGAGCTCCTTCTCGAACCGGGGAAGCCACGCGACCGGGTCATGATCACCGTATTTGAGCGGCGGCTCGTAGAGCGCGAGCCGCTCGACCGGCAGCTCCATCGCCGCGCGCAGCGCGATGACCGCGCCCGAGCTGAGCCCGAACACGTTGCGCGCGCCGGTCTCGTCGAGCACCGCCGCGAGATCGTCGATCTCGGCCCGCAGCCCGTGGCCGGACCCGGCCGGACCGCTGCGCCCACGGCCACGACGATCCGGGACGTAGACGGTGAAATCAGCGGCCAGCGAGCGGGCCAGTTTCGTGAAGTTCGCCGAGGTCTGCATGCCGCCGTGCAGAAGCACGACCTTGGGCCCGCCCCCGAAGGCGCGCCACCTGATGTCGGTCCTTGCCGCTTGCGCCATCATGTCGTCAACCGTAGTTGACACCTTCGAACCCGTCAACCTCGGTTGACAGATGCACGGTCATGTCCGAATCCCGCCAGCCGAACCGGCCCGGAGCGGAGCAGACTCGACCACATGGAGCTGGACTTCGAACACTGCTACCGGGCCGTCGACAGCCGTGACCCGCGGTTCGACGGTTGCTTCTACACGGCCGTACGCACCACCGGCATCTACTGCCGGCCGTCCTGCCCGGCCGTCACCCCCAAACGGGAGAACGTCACGTTCTACCCCAGCGCGGCCGCCGCCCAGCGCGGCGGATTCCGCGCCTGCCGTCGCTGCCGGCCCGACGCCGCACCCGGCTCGCCCGAATGGGACATCCGCGCTGACACGGTGGGCCGCGCCATGCGCCTCATCGGCGACGGCGTCGTCGACCGCGAAGGCGTGCCCGGGCTCGCCGGACGGCTCGGCTACACCGAACGGCACCTCAACCGGATGCTCACCACCGAACTCGGCGCCGGGCCACTGGCCCTCGCCCGCGCGCAGCGCGCCCAGACCGCCCGCATCCTCGTCGAGACCACCGACCTGGGGCTGGCCGAGATCGCGTTCGCCGCCGGGTTCGGGAGTGTCCGGCAGTTCAACGACACGATGCTCGAGGTCTATGCGCGGTCACCCAGCCAGATGCGGGAGAAACAGCCCGTCGGACGGGGCGAGGCGGGAGTCGTCAACCTGCGGCTCGCGTACCGGCCGCCGTTGCATGCCGAATCGCTGCTCGCGTTCTTCGCCGGGCGGACGCTGCCCGGCGTCGACGAAGTCGTGGACGGGGCGTACCGGCGCGGGCTGAACCTGCCGCACGGAAGCGCGACCGTCTCACTGCGGCCCGGAGACCGGGTCGTTCATGCGACGTTGCGGCTCGACGACGTACGGGACCTCGCGCCGGCGGTCGCCCGGTGCCGGCGGCTGTTCGATCTGGACGCTGATCCGGTTGCCGTGGACGGGCTGCTCGGGGCGGACCCGGCGCTCGCCGGGGCGGTGGCCGGGGAGCCTGGGGTGCGGGTGCCGCGGGCGGTCGACGGGTTCGAGATGGCGGTGCGGGCCGTGGTGGGGCAGCAGGTGAGTGTGGCGGGGGCGCGGACCACGCTGGGGAGGATCCTGAAAGCAGCGGTCGTTCTGGTCGCTGTGGGGGAACCCACCCCCATCCCCCAAACCGATACCACCGCGCGCCTCGCCGGTTTCCCACCGGCCGACGTCATCGCCGCCCTGCCGGACACCGCCTTCGGCATGCCGACCGCACGCCGAGCCACCATCCGTGCCCTGGCCGAAGCGGTAGCCGCCGGCAAGCTCGACCTCGACCCGACAGCCGACCGCACCGAGACGGTCGCCCGCCTGACCGAACTGCCCGGCATCGGCCCCTGGACCGCCGGTTATGTCGCCATGCGCGCGATCGGCGACCCCGACGTCTTCCTCCCCACCGACCTGGCGGCCCGCCGCGGCGCCGAGGCTCTCGGTCTGCCCGCCACCGCCAAAACCCTTTCGTCGTACGCCGAACGCTGGCGCCCGTGGCGCTCCTACGCCCTGATCCGCCTGTGGCGTGCCGCGTAAACCGAACCTACCCCTCAGCGCTCCGGCCGGACTGGTTGTCCACATTGCTGAAACCACCGCGCGAGTTGTCCACAGGCAGCCCGTTTCCCGGCCCACAAACCACGAAATCGCGTCACGCTGTAGCCCCCAACGAGGAGGAAACGATGTTGCTTCATTCGACTCTGGACACTCCGGTCGGCCCGTTCACCGTGGTGGTGGCGCAGTCCGGCGCGGTGCGCGCGGCCGGTTTCACGACTGATGTCGCCGAGCTGCTGAAACTGGTGCATCCGGTGTTGCTGGAGCCCGCGCGGCCCGGTGATCCGGGCGAGGTGGCTCCGGCCGTCCGGGCCTATCTGGAGGGCGACCTGACCGCGATTGACGCGATCGACGTGGAGCAGCACACGGCCGGCGCGTTCATGTCGCGCGCGTGGCGGGTGATGCGGGACATCAAGCCGGGCGCCCCGGTGACGTATACGGGCTTCGCCGAGTTGTCGGGCCGTCCGTCGGCGATCCGTGCCGCGGCGGCGGCTTGCGCCCGTAATCCGGTGGCTCTGTTCACGCCGTGTCACCGGGTCATGCGCACGGACGGGTCGCTCGGCGGCTACCGCTGGGGGCTGCACGTCAAGGAGTGGCTGTTGAAGCACGAGTCGGCGGCTTAATCCATGGCGACGTGGTGGTGCCGGTCCTACGCTGACCGGCATGACTGATACGGGAACCGGGCGTCACGGTCTCCCCGAGCGGCCGTCTCTGGACGGGCTCGAGGAGAAGTGGTCGCCGCGCTGGCAGGAGGAGGAGACGTACGCGTTCGACCGCTCGAAGGAGCGGGCCGACGTGTATGCGATCGACACACCTCCGCCGACCGTATCGGGCTCGTTGCACATCGGGCATGTCTTCTCGTACACGCACACTGACACGGTCGCGCGGTTCCAGCGGATGCGCGGCAAGGCCGTCTTCTATCCGATGGGTTTCGACGACAACGGGCTGCCGACGGAGCGCCGGGTGCAGAACCTGTTCGGTGTCCGATGTGACCCGTCGTTGCCGTATGACCCGTCGTGGGAGCCGCCGGCGAAGGCCCCGAAGGATCCGGTTTCGATCTCGCGGCGCAATTTCGTCGAGTTGTGCGGCCGGCTGACGGTCGAGGACGAGAAGGGGTTCGAGGCGCTGTGGCGCCGGCTGGGGCTGTCGGTCGACTGGGGTTTGACGTATACGACGATCGGGGAGCGGGCGCGGGCGGTCTCGCAGCGGGCCTTCCTGGCGAATCTCGCCGCCGGTCAGGCGTATACGGCGGAGGCGCCGACGTTGTGGGACGTCGGGTTCCGGACGGCTGTCGCGCAGGCGGAGCTGGAGGACCGGCAGCGGCCGGGCGCGTATCACCGGTTGCGGTTCCAGGGGCCGGATGGGCCGGTCGAGATCGACACGACGCGGCCGGAGCTGCTGCCGGCGTGTGTCGCGCTGGTTCATCATCCGGGTGATCCCCGCTTCGCGGGTCTCACTTCGGTTCGCACACCGTTCTTCGACGTCGAGGTCCCGGTCCGGGAGCATCCGCTTGCGGCAGCCGACAAGGGTACGGGCATCGCGATGGTCTGCACGTTCGGTGACCTGGCCGATGTCACGTGGTGGCGGGATCTGGCCCTGGAGACGCGGGTCGTGCTGGGCCGGGACGGCCGGTTCCTGCCGGAGGCCCCGCCGGGTGTTCCGGCCGCCGCCTATCAGGGGCTGGCCGGGTCGACGGTCAATGCGGCGCGCGCCGAGATGGTCCGGCTTCTGCGGGAGTCGGGTGATCTGGTCGGGGAGCCGGCGCCGATCACGCATCCGGTCAAGTTCTACGAGCGTGGTGACCGGCCGCTGGAGATCGTGACGAGCCGGCAGTGGTTCATCCGTAACGGCGGCCGTGACGAGCGGTTGCGGGAGGAGCTGCTGGGGCGGGGCCGTGAGCTGCGCTGGGTTCCGGAGAGCATGCGTCACCGCTATGAGCATTGGGTCGGTGGCCTGACCGGTGACTGGCTGATCAGCCGGCAGCGGTTCTTCGGGGTCGCGATCCCGGTCTGGTATGCGCTGGACGCGAACGGGGAGCCCGACTACGACCGGCTGCTGTTGCCGGCGGATGCGGCGCTGCCTGTCGATCCGTCGTCGGAGTGCCCGCCGGGCTGGTCGGAGGATCAGCGTGGTGTTCCGGGTGGTTTCACCGCCGACCCGGATGTGATGGACACGTGGGCGACGTCGTCGTTGAGCCCGCAGATCGTCACGGGCTGGAGCACCGATGCGGATCTGCACGCCCGTACCTATCCGATGGATCTGCGCCCGCAGGGTCAGGAGATCATCCGGACCTGGCTGTTCTCGTCGGTGTTGCGGGGCGGCCAGCTCACCGGCGGCCTGCCGTGGCGGCATACGGTCCTGAACGGCTGGATTCTCGACCCGGACCACAAGAAGATCTCGAAGTCGCAGGGCAACGCGGTGGAGACCCCGGTTCAACTGCTGGAGCAGTACGGGTCGGACGCGGTCCGGTACTGGGCGGCGTGCGGTCGTCCGGGGGCGGATCTGGCGTTCGAGCCGGCGCAGTTGAAGGTCGGGCGGCGGCTGGCGATGAAGTTGTTGAACGCGTCGAGGTTCGCGCTGGGTCTGGGTGCGGCGGAGGCGCTGCGCCAGCCGGTGACCGAGCCGCTGGACCGGGCGATGCTGGGCCGGTTGACGGACGTGGTGGTCACGGCGACGGCCGCGTTCGACGGCTATCAGCACACCGACGCGTTGCAGGCGACGGAAACGTTCTTCTGGACGTTCTGCGACGACTACATCGAGCTGGTGAAGAACCGGGCGTACGCGGAGGGGCCGGCCGGCGATTCGGCCCGTGCGGCGCTGGCCACCGGGTTGTCGGTGTTGTTGCGGTTGTTCGCGCCGTTCCTGCCGTTCGTCACCGAGGAGATCTGGTCGTGGTGGCGGTACGGGTCGGTGCACCGGGCGACGTGGCCGACGCGGTACGAGTTGTCGCGGGTGGCGCCGGAGAGTGATCCGTCGCTGCTCGATCTGGCCGGGGAGGCGCTGCGACAGGTCCGCCGGGCCAAGTCGGACCGGAAGCTGTCGATGAAGACGGAGGTTCCGCTGGCTGAGGCGCTCGGGCCGGCCGATCTGCTGGACCGGTTGGAGTCGATCGACGGTGATTTCCGGGCGGCGGCGCGGATCGGCAAGCTGGACCTGCTCCGGGACCGCACCCCAGAGCTGGTGATCGCCTGCGCATTCTGAGCGGGGCGGCCACCATAGGAGGCATGTCGATCGCACCTGAGGAGGTCCGGGCTCCGGCTCGGGACGCGATGTTGTTCCGGTCGTCGCCGGCCCGGACCTTCGTCATGGTGTTCGTCGTGTTGATGGTGGCCTACCTGGCGGTTTCCCCGGTGGTGGGGTGGATCGCCGGGGACGGCGGGGACCCGTGGTGGGTGACCGCGTTGCAGGCGGTGCTGGTCGGCGCCGCGGTGGCCGGGGCGTATGCGGTTTCGGCCCGGGCGGCTCTGCCGACGTGGGTGCGGGTGTCGTCGGGCGGGCTGGAGCTGGCCGCCCAGGAGTCCGATCCGATTCTGCTGGACTGGGCGGACATCGCGGCGGTGGTGATCCGGCGGGATGGGCTGCGGACGGTGCTGGATGTGGTTCCGGCGGATCTGGACAGCGTGCATCAGGTGCAGGAGGGCGACAGTGGCGGGCCGGCGCTGGCGGACACGCCGCGTGGGCCGGCGTTCACTGCGGACCTGACGCAGATCTGGCCGAGCCCACGGGCGCTGCGCCGGGCGATCGACCGCCACTTGCGCCGCTGACCACCCACCCAACTCGATCTTGTGGACTTCCACGAGACAGGACCGAAGTCAACAAGATCGCGGGCGGTGGGTGCTGCTAGAAGTCGAAGCCGCCGAAATCGCCGCCACCGAAATCGCCGCCGCTGAAACCGCCGAAATCGCCGCCGCCGCTGAGGTCGCCGCCTCCGAAGTCGCCGCCGCTGAAATCGCCGGCGGCCATGTCTCCGCCGGCGAAGTCGCCGCCGAAGTTTCCGAAGTCGCCGAACTCCGGGGAGAACAGGGCGTCGAAGATGAGCATGCCGCCGAGGACTCCGGCGCCGGCGCCGAGCGCGGTGCGCCAGACGGGTGTCGAATACCAGCCGGCCGGCACCGGGCGGCCCTCGACCCGGCCGCCCGGGTAGTAGTAGGGCGTGTCGGCGCCGGGGCGCGGGCCGGCCTTGTAGGAGTGGCCCTGCACGGTCACCTCACGCTCGCTGGTGATCTGGCCGGTGTTGTGGGCGGAGCTGAGCGGCGGCAGGTCCGGGCCGGGGTCGAGGCCCATGGCCAGTCGGGCGGCGCGGGCGTAGGTGAGGCCTTCCAGCGCCGACTCGCGGGCGAGCTGGAACTGCCGTACCGAATTGGCGGTCTGTAGTTGGCCGCCGGCCGCGTTGTAGCGCTCGCTCGCGTCGGCGAGGGCCTGCCGGGCCGCCGGCTCCTCGGAGGTGAGGTTCATGACCTGGCCGCCGAGCCGCTCATACCAGCGGTGGGCGTCGGCTCGGGCGTCGTCGAGTTCGGTCTGGCGGCGGGCTTTGCCGCCTCGCTGGGTGGCGGCGATGGCCAGGCCGGCGAGCACGACGATGAGCAGGATCAGCAACACGCCCTTCATGTTTCCCACGGTACCCCCGCTTGTCGTGGGCGCCCGGTCTGGCAATCTGCGGTGGTGACGTTCTCGACACTGGCTGTGATTCTTGTCTGTCTCGCGGTGGGCGCGGCGGTCGGCTGGCTCGCGGCGCGGGCGCGGGCGGCGACCGACATCGCTCGTCTGGAGGCGACGGTGGAGGCCGCCCGGGACGGTGAGCAGCGGCTGGAGCAGTCGTTGCGGGCGCTGTCCTATGAGGCGACCGCGCAGTCGCAGGAGGCGGTGGCGCGGGCGGTGGCGCCGTTGCACGACACGTTGCGGCGGTACGAGCAGCGCGTCGCCCAGTTGGAGCACGACCGGATCGACGCGTACGCCGAGTTGCGGGAGCAGGTCCGGGCGATGGGTGCGGTGTCGGGTGAGTTGCGTACCGAGACGCGCCAGCTGGTGGCGGCGTTGCGGGCGCCGCAGGTGCGGGGCCGGTGGGGTGAGCACCAGTTGCGGCGGATCGTGGAGGCGGCCGGGCTGCTGGAGCACTGTGATTTCGCGGAGCAGGTGACGGCGTCGACCGACGAGCAGGGGGTGCGCCCGGACCTGGTGGTGCGGCTGCACGGTGGCCGGACGGTGGTGGTGGACGCGAAGGCGCCGCTGGAGGGTTATCTGTCGGCGATGGAGGCCCGCGACGAGCACACCCGGGACGGGCATCTGGATCAGCATGCCCGGCATCTGCGGGCGCATGTGGACGCGCTGTCGGGGAAGCGGTACTGGTCGGCGTTCGAGTCGGCGCCTGATTTCGTGGTGCTGTTCGTGCCGGCGGATCCGTTTCTGGATGCGGCGTTGCAGCGGGATCCGGCGCTGATGGAGCACGCGTTCCGGCGCAACATCGTGCTGGCGACGCCGGCGACGTTGATCGCGATGCTGCGGACGGTGGCGTATTCGTGGCGGCAGGAGGCGCTGACCCGGAACGCGGCGGCGGTGCACGGGCTGGCCCGGGAGTTGTACGGCCGGCTGTCCACTCTCGGTGATCATGTGGACAAGCTGGGCACGGCGCTGGGTGGGGCGGTGACCGCGTACAACCGGGCGGTCGGGTCGCTGGAGTCGCGGGTGCTGGTGAGCGCCCGCAAGCTGGCCGAGATGGGTGTGTCGGACGAGGAGCTGTTCCCGCCGGTGCAGGTCGAGACGGCTCCCCGTCAGCCGCAGGCGCCCGAGTTCAGCTAGCGGCTCGCGCGGCCGCGGCGGCCTTCATGTCCCGGCGCAGCTCCTGCGGGAGGGAGAAGGTGAGCCGCTCCTCGGCCGTCGTGTACTCGGTGACCTCGCCGAAGCCCCGGTCGGCGAGGTGGGCGAGGACCTCCATGACGAGGTCCTCGGGGACGCTGGCGCCGGACGAGACGCCGACCGTGGTGGCGCCCTCCAGCCATGCGTCCTGGATCTCGGAGGCGTAGTCGACGAGGTGGCCGGCGCGGGCGCCGGCGCCGAGGGCGACCTCGACGAGCCGCACCGAGTTCGACGAGTTGGTGGAGCCGACGACGATGACGACGTCGCAGTCGGGCGCGATCTCCTTGATCACGTGCTGCCGGTTGGACGTGGCGTAGCAGATGTCGTCGCTGGGTGGTGACTGGAGCAGCGGCAGCCGGGTCTTGAGGCGGGCGACGGTCTCCATCGTCTCGTCGACCGAAAGGGTGGTCTGGGACAGCCAGACGACCTTGGCCGGGTCGCGGACGACGACGTTGTCGACGTCGTCGGGGCCGTCGACGAGCTGGATGTGGGCGGGCGCCTCACCGGCGGTGCCGATGACCTCCTCGTGGCCCTCGTGGCCGATGAGCAGGATGTCGTAGTCCTCGGCGGCGAACCGTCTGGCCTCGTGGTGGACCTTCGTCACCAGGGGGCAGGTGGCGTCGATGGCCTTGAGTTTGCGCTCGCGGGCCTGGTCGTGGACCTCGGGGGCGACGCCGTGCGCGGAGAAGACGACTGTCGAGCCCTCGGGGACCTCGTAGTTCTCCTCCACGAAGATCGCGCCGCGCGCTTCGAGGGTGCTGACCACGTGTTTGTTGTGCACGATCTGCTTGCGCACGTAGACCGGGGCGCCGTAGAGCTTCAGCGCCTCCTCGACGGTCTGCACGGCGCGGTCGACGCCGGCGCAGTAGCCACGCGGCTTGGCGAGCAACACCCGCTTACGAGGTTCAGTCACCCGGCCATGGTACGTGCCCGGCGGCACCGGCTGCCGGTGGCGAGACGTGCGGCACAGGGGGTGCATACTGCCCGGTCATGACGGGTCGCATCATTCGGTTGACGGTGGGTCAGGTGAGTCTGACCTTCGGCATGTTCTGGCTGGTCATGAATGTGACGGTGGCGGTGGACAGGCATGTCTTCACGGGTGTGGCGCTGGCCGGGGGCGGTCTGGTGCTGTTGCTGTGGCGGCGGATCCGGCTGCCGGTCCGGCTGGTCACGGTGGTCTCGGTGGCGGTGGGGCTGGCCGGGACGGCGGGCGGGCTGATCGTCCGGACGGTCACCACGGGTGGGATGTTCGGCTGGTTCGAGGATCGGGGCTGGCCGTTCGCCTGGCTGGGCCGGGGCGGGCTGGCGGACAGCGTCGACGAGGCCCGGCGGCAGGCGGTGGCCGGTGGTTGGGCCACCGACGGGACGCGGCTCGCTGCGGATGTGGTCGTGTGGGCGTACACAGGCCTGGTGTTGATCTGTTTGATCGGTCTTGCGGTGCGGGCCCAAAAGGGCCGCAAGGCGCCCGAAGTGACGGAATAATCCCTGGTTATGAGCATGGAGCAGTGGCCGTCGATTCCGGCCGTGCTCCGTGTGATGGCGGGCTGGTTCCTGCTCGGGATCGGGCTGCTCGATCTGGCCGTGGAGTTCGACGGCGGGCTGACCGGCGCGTATCTGATCTTTCATCTGATGATCGCGGCCGGTGGGGTGCTGCTGCTGTTGCGGCGGCGGCCGGCGCCGGGCCGGGCCGGGTTCGCGGTGGCGGCGGCCCTGATCGGGGCGGCGATCGCGGTGACCACCGTGCCCGGCTCGTCGGAGTGCTGCATGGAGGACTATCCGGGGCGGCACGGGTTCCCGTTCCCGTTCCTGGGTGTCGGCGGTGGCCTGCACGTGGATCCGCTGTACCTGGCGGCCGATGCGATCTTCTGGGGTTGTGCCGCCCTGTTGACGGTGGTGGTGCTGGCGGTGTTCGAGCGGGTGCTGCCGGAGCGCCGCACGCCGGTGGACCTGAGCCGGTACAACGCGTACGCCGAGCCGTCACCGCGCGGTGGAAATGTCGGTGGGCTTACGTAATCTGGCCGGGTGAACGAGCCCGAGAGCGCGCCGCGCAGTTCCGCCGACGAGCCGTGGCCGGTCCGTGTGGTGAGTCAGAAGATCACCGCCTGGATCAGCCGGCTCGGCTGGGTGTGGGTCGACGGGCAGGTCGCGCAGATCAGCCGCCGCCCGGGGTCGAACGTGGTGTTCCTGACCCTGCGTGACCCGTCGGCCGACCTGAGCCTGACTGTCACGACCAGCCACGACGTGCTGCATGCGGGGGCGCCGGAGCTGGCCGAGGGCGCCCGGGTGACGTTGCACGCCAAGCCGGAGTTCTATCCGGGCCGGGGCACGCTGAGCCTGCGGGCCGACGAGATCCGCCAGGTCGGCATCGGTGAGCTGCTGGCCCGTCTGGAGAAACTGAAACGACTGCTCGCCGCGGAGGGTCTGTTCGCCCGGGAGCGCAAGCGGCGGCTGCCGTTCCTGCCGGGCCGGGTCGGGCTGATCACCGGGCGGGCCAGCGCCGCCGAGCGCGATGTGCTGATGAATTCGCGCCGCCGCTGGCCGTCGGTCGACTTCCGGGTGATCAACGTGCCGGTGCAGGGTCCGACCGCGGTGGCGCAGATCATCGACGCGCTGAAGGTGCTCGACGGTGACGACACGATCGACGTGATCGTGATCGCCCGGGGCGGCGGCAGTGTCGAGGATCTGCTGCCGTTCTCCGACGAGGCGCTGTGCCGGGCGGTTTTCGCCGCCCGCACCCCGGTGGTCAGCGCGATCGGTCACGAGACGGACGCTCCGCTGCTGGACTATGTGGCCGACCTGCGGGCGTCGACGCCGACCGACGCGGCGAAACGGATCGTGCCCGACCTGGCCGACGAGCAGCGGCTGATCGCGCAGGCGCGGGGCCGGCTGGACCGGGCGGTGCTCGGCCTGATCGATCGGGAGCGGCACCGGATCGAGGCGTGGCAGTCTCGGCCGGTGCTGGCCCGGCCGGAGGCGCTGATCGGGCAGCGGGGCGCCGAGGTGACGGCGTTGCGTGACCGGGCGGCCCGCAACCTGGAGCATCGGATCCGGCGGGCCGACGACGCGCTGGAGCACACCGTGGCCCGGCTGCGGGCGTTGTCTCCGGCGAAGACGCTGGAGCGGGGTTACGCGATCGTGCAGCGTCCCGACGGCCGGGTGGTCCGGGCCGCGGACGAGGTGGCGGCGGACGACATTCTTCGGGTCCGGCTCGCCGACGGTGAGCTGCGAGCAGCGGTTATGGAGAGCTGATGAGCGACGAGAAACTGTCCTACGAGCAGGCCCGCACCGAGCTGGCGTCGGTGGTGGAGCGGCTGGAGCAGGGTGGCGGCACGCTGGAGGAGTCGCTGGCCCTGTGGGAGCGCGGCGAGAAACTGGCGGACGTCTGCCACCGCTGGCTGGACGGGGCACGGGAGCGGATCGAGGCGGCCCGCGCGGCCCGCGCCGACGATTAGAGCGACGACGCGAGCTTCTCCAGGTTCGTGGTGTCGGCACTGTTGCCGATGATCACGATCGTGCGGGTCTGCTCGGTCAGGATCAGCGCGGTCTCGTTCTCCCGGCCGGTGTATCGCATCCAGGTGCGCTCGCCGCTGCGGTAGGCGCCGGTCCGCTGGCCCTCCGCGCCGACTTCGGCCGGGACCAGGGTGGCCGGCGCGATGTTGCTCTGCACCAGCAGGATCGGCTTGTCGTCGGGGTCGACGTAGCCGAGACGCAGGGTGGCGCCGGTGTCCTCGCGGCGGAAGTTGGCCGACGTCACGTGCCAGCCGTCGCCGAGCCCGTCCGGCTGGGCGACCGGGAACTCGCGGGTGGCCAGCTCGATCGACGACGTCGGGTCGACCGAGATCGGCTTGTCGCCGTCGAGGACGACCCGGTAGAAGGTGAGGAACAGCGCGATCGGCACCAGCAGCACCAGCAGGGACAGGATCATGTCGCGCGGGCGGCGCTCCTCGCGGGCGGCGAGGCGCGGCGCGGCGGCGGGTGCAGGCGCGGGTGCGGGCGATTCGGAGGCAGGTTCCACGAACCCCATTGTTAACCACGTCGCTGAAACGGGACTCAACACGTCCTCGGATGCCAGGATCGGAGGCATCCACTGCCCCGCAACGTCGCGAGGAGGCCGCCGTGCCCGCCCGAGTCCCCCAGGATCTCGACCGCAACATCGCCCTCGACCTCGTCCGCGTGACCGAAGCCGCCGCCATGGCCGCCGGTCGCTGGGTCGGGCGAGGCGACAAGAACGGCGGTGACGGCGCTGCCGTCGACGCCATGCGCAAACTCATCAACTCGATCCAGATGCGCGGCGTCGTCGTCATCGGCGAGGGTGAGAAAGACGAAGCGCCGATGCTCTTCAACGGGGAGCAGGTCGGTGACGGCACCGGTCCGGAGGTGGACGTCGCGGTCGACCCGATCGACGGCACCACCCTGATGAGCAAGGGCATGCCCGGGTCGATCGCGGTGCTCGCGGTCGCCGAGCGGGGCGCCATGTTCGACCCGAGCGCGGTCTTCTACATGGACAAGATCGCGGTCGGCCCGGACTGTGCGGATGTCGTCGACATCGACGCCGGGGTGCAGGAGAACCTGCGCCGGATCGCCAAGGCGAAACGGTCGAGTGTCTCCGACGTCACGGTGTGCATTCTGGACCGTCCGCGGCACGCGAAGCTGGTCGAGGAGGTGCGGCAGGCCGGCGCCAACATCAAGTTCATCTCCGACGGTGACATCGCCGGTGCCATCTCGGCGGCCCGGCTGGAGTCCGACGTCGACGTCCTGATGGGCATCGGCGGCACCCCGGAGGGCATCACCGCGGCCTGTGCCCTGAAATGTCTCGGCGGCACGATTCAGGCGAAACTGTGGCCGCTCGACGACGCCGAGCGGGAGAAGGCGATCGGCGCCGGGCACGACCTGGACCGGGTGCTCAGCACCGACGACCTGGTCACCGGTGACAACTGCTTCTTCGTCGCAACCGGTGTGACCAGCGGCGACCTGCTCAAGGGGGTTCGTTACCGGGCGGGCGGCGCGCACACCCAGTCGATCGTGATGCGGTCCAAGAGCGGCACGATCCGGGTCATCGACTCCTACCACCGGCTGGAGAAGCTGGCCCTCTACTCGGCCGTCGACTTCGACGGGCACCTGCCGACGGTCCCGCTGTCCTGACCACTTCCGGTCAAGATCTTCATCTGGTACGGCGGGATCGGCTCTCGCCGTACCGGATGAAAGGTTGTCAGCGCCGCCGGAAGATGACTGCGGCGACCACCCCGCCGAGCAGGCCCAGCAGATGTCCCTGCCAGGAGATCCGCTGGTCGGTGGGCAGCACGTTGAACAGCTGGTACCAGTAGAGCAGCCCGATGAAGCCGGCGACCGCGAAGTGCCACCAGCTGCGTTCGACCAGGCCGCGGGTCAGCAGCAGCCCTAGATAGCCGAAGATGACGCCGCTGGCGCCGACGACCACCGTGTTCGGGTCGCCGATGAACCAGACGCCGACGCCGGCCACCGCCATGATCAGCGCGGTCGACCAGATGAACCGGCGTGCGCCGCCGGCCAGGACGAACGTGCCGAGCAGGATGAGCGGGACCGCGTTGCCGTAGAGGTGTTCCCACCCGTCGTGCAGGAACGGGCTGAACAGGATGCCGTCGATGCCCTCGACCGAGCGGGGGATGATGCCGCCGGCCAGGTCGAGGGTGCCCGGGCCGAGGGCGATGTCGATCGCCTCGACCAGGAACAGGGCCGGGACCACGGCGCACATCGTCACGAACGCGCGCCCCAGCGACGCGTAGAAGGCCTCGGTGCCGAACCGCGCCGCCTCGTCCGAGCGTGCGGCGGCCGCCCATTCGTAGCTCATGCGTTCGATGGTGGCAGGAGCTGGCCAGCACGGCCACTCGGGCGTCAGCTCAGCTTGCGGACCGCCGCCTGGATGTCCGCCCGGAATTTGGCGATCTGTGTGTAGACGCCGAAATAGCCGTCGCGGGCGCAGCCGAGCCCCCAGCTGACGATGCCGACCTGCACCCACCGGCCGAGACGGTCGCGGCGCACCATCGGCCCGCCGGAGTCGCCCTGGCAGGTGTCGACGCCGCGGCGGCCGGCGCAGATCGATTCGTCGCGGACCAGTTCCACACCCGCTTTGCGGTACGCCTTGGCGCACTCGTCGTCGGGGATCGTCGGCACCGTCGCGTAGTGCAGCCGCCGTTCCTGCTGGGGCGACGTCTCGCGGGTCTGCCCCCAGCCCATCACGGTGAACCGGCCCCGGTCGACGCCGTCGGGGGTCAGCGGCAGGGTGGGCAGGCTCAGTTCGCGTTCCAGACGGACCACCGCCCAGTCGTCGCCGCTGGTCTCGGTGACGAAGTCCGGGGAGCGGTAGACCTCCACCGATTTCACGGTGATCGCGGACCGGGACTGGAGGTCGGTGGCGCCGGCGGTCACGGTGATCCGGTCGTTGGGGCCGGTCGGGCCGACGCAGTGCCCGGCGGTGAGGACGACCCGGGGCGCGGTGAGGGTGCCGCCGCAGCCCATCGACAGCCGGACCGCCCAGGGGAACCTGCCGTCACCGGCGATCTTGCCGCCGACGACCTCGCGTACCGGGGGTCGCCCGGAATCCGCCCGAGCGGGCAGATCAGTGGCGGGGAGGGCACAAACCAGAAGGAAGAATGCCACTTTCCGGACCATGTGGACATTTGATCACAGCGAAACGGGGCCGCGCGGAAAGCCGCGCAGCCCCGTCGCGAGGTTCTGTCAGTACCAGCCGACGTTCTGCGAGTGGCTCCACGCGCCACACGGAGTGTCGTAGCGGCCCTTGATGTAGCCGAGGCCCCACTTGATCTGGGTGGCCGGGTTCGTCTTCCAGTCCGAGCCCTCCGACGCCATCTTGTCGCCGGGCAGAGCCTGCGGGATCCCGTACGCCCCGGAGCCGCTGTTGAGGGCCTTGTAGTTCCAGCCACTCTCCTTCTTCCACAGCTTGTCCAGGCACGGGAACTGGTCGAGGCCGAAGCCCTCCTCCAGCATCAGCGCGCACCCGATCTTGCGGCTGCCGCTGTACTCGTTGCAGGACTCGGGGATCTCGCCGGTGTAGGCGACCGGGCCGGAGGCCTCCTCGGCCTTCTTGGCCTCTTCGGCCTCCTTGGCCTCGATGACCTCTTTCTCCAGTTTGCGCGCCTTGGAGGCGGCGGACTGGACCTCGGTGGCGGCCTTCGCGGCGGCGGCCTCCTCGGCGACCACGCGGTGCGCGCGGGCGGCGGCGTGGTCGGCCTGACGCGCCTTCAGCAGCCGCATCTCGTCCTCGTTGGCCTGCAGGACGAGTTGCGCCTGAGCGCTCTGCTGCTGGTCGTCACGGTTCTGACCCAGGTACACACCACCGGTGAGACCGAGAACGAGAAGACCGACCGAGGCCGCACGGACACCCATCCGGCTCCAGAGCCGCTTCACGAAGATTCCCTTCGTCGGGGGCAAGGAAGCGGCGCGTCATCACCCCGGCCGGGGCGGACCTCGCCGCATGTTGCTCGCCGAACACCATGGCGCAACGTGAAGTGGATGTGAAACGCCAGCGTGGCTATGTGACTTTAGTCACACGACTTACCGGGTTATTCCGGCACGAAATAGCCACGCTGGCGTTCTCAAGATCTCTTACAGCGGGATTTCCTCCAGCAGGTCGGTCACCACCTCGGCAATCGGCGAACGTTCCGACCGCGTGAGGGTTACGTGCGCGAAGATCGGGTGGCCCTTCAGCGCCTCGATCACCGCGGTGACACCGTCGTGCCGGCCGACCCGCAGGTTGTCCCGCTGAGCGACGTCGTGGGTCAGCACGACCCGCGAGTTCTGCCCGATCCGGGACAGCACGGTCAGCAGCACGTTGCGTTCCAGCGACTGCGCCTCGTCGACGATCACGAACGCGTCGTGCAGGCTCCGGCCCCGGATGTGGGTCAGCGGCAGCACCTCGAGCATGCCGCGGGCCATCACCTCGTCGACGACGTTGGAGTGCGCCACCGAGCCGAGCGTGTCGAAGACCGCCTGCGCCCAGGGCGACATCTTCTCCGACTCGCTGCCGGGCAGGTAGCCGAGCTCCTGGCCGCCGACCGCGTAGAGGGGACGGAACACCACCACCTTCTTGTGGCGGTTGCGCTCCATCGTCGCCTCCAGGCCCGCGCACAGCGCCAGCGCCGACTTGCCGGTGCCGGCCCGGCCGCCCAGCGACACGATGCCGATCTGCTCGTCCATCAGGATGTCCAGCGCCACCCGCTGCTCCGCCGACCGGCCCCGCAGCCCGAACGCGTCCCGGTCGCCGCGCACCAGCTTGATCGACTTGTCCGGGTTGACCCGGGCCAGCGCCGAACCGCGCGGCGAATGGATCACCAGGCCGGTGTGGCAGGGCAGGTTGTCCGCCTCCTCGATCTCCAGCTCCTCGCCGGAGTAGAGCGAGACCACCTGCTCCTCGGAGAGCTCCAGGTCGGCCATGCCGGTCCAGGTGGGATCGCTGGCCTGGCCGTGCCGGTACTCGTCGGCGGTGATGCCGACCGAGGCGGCCTTCACCCGCAGCGGCATGTCCTTGCTGACCAGAGTCACCTCACGGCCCTCCGCGGCGAGCCCCAGGGCCACCGAGAGGATGCGGGTGTCGTTCGAGTCGTTGCGGAAACCCTGCGGGAGCACGCTCTGATCGGCGTGGTTCAGCTCCACCCGCAGCGTGCCGCCCTCGTCGTTGCAGAGCACCGGCTGGTCCAGGCGGCCGAACTTGATCCGCAGCTCATCCAGCATCCGCAGCGACTGCCGGGCGAACCAGCCCAGCTCAGGGTGGTGACGTTTGCCCTCCAGCTCGGAGATGACCACGAGAGGCACGACCACCTCGTGGTCGGTGAACCGGCGGAAAGCCGCCGGGTCGGACAGCAGGACCGAAGTGTCCAGGACGAAGACCCTGCCTGCGCTGGCGGGCTCCGCGTCGGCGTGCCGGTCCCGGGTCTTACGGCGACCCGACGTGGCACGGCTGCTGGAGACTTTGTCGGCCGGGTTCTGGTCGACCCCGGCATCGGTACGGCGAGATGTCACAGGCCTGCTCCAGCGGGCGTGCAACCCGGTCCGCCCGCGGTCCGCCACCTACCGGTCGCCGGCCCTCTGCACGGGGTCGGATTGCGGTCCCCGTGGCGCAGTCGTCGCAGGTCCGGGCCGACCGGCTGGCCCGGGATGACCCCGTGCCATGACTCAAACGCTAGCGGTCAACTACGTCCCGCGGTAGTGCGCAAAATCGGGCACTGGAGGGTGACGCTCGCCTCCCGGCCAAATCGCCAGGCTTAAAAGACGACCACTCGCGGGTAATCTGACTCCCGTGGCAGAGACTGTGCGTCCGATACACCCGCTGACCACCGACGAAGCGTGGGCGTTCACCGCGTCCCGCGCCTCCGCGACCACGTTCTTCTTCGACTTCGACGGTGTCCTCTCACCCGTCACCGACGACCCGGACGTCTCCCAGCCGGTGCCCGAAGTGCTGGGCGTCCTGGAGCGCCTGGCCGACTCGGTCGCCCGGGTGGCCATCGTTTCCGCCCGGCCGGTCAGTTTCCTGCGTTCCCGCTTCGCCAGCCTCGACAACGTCGACCTGCACGGCCTCTACGGCCTGGAGGTCTGGCACGACGGCCAGGTCGTCACCGAGCCGGCCGCCCTCGACTTCGTCCCGGCCATGGCCGAGCTGGCCGACCAGGCCCGCACCGAGCTGCCGCCCGAGATCCTCGTCGAGTACAAGCGGCTATCCGTGGCCCTGCACTACCGCACCGCTCCCGACCAGAGCCGCACCGTCGAGCGCTGGGCCCACGAGCAGGCCGAGCGGCTGGGCCTGCGCATCCAGCACGGCCGCATGGTGGTCGAGCTGAAGCCCCCGGTCGACCAGGACAAGGGCGTGGTGATCACCGAGGGCGTCCGCAACGCCGGCTGCGCCTGGTATTTCGGCGACGACATGTCGGACATCAAGGCATTCGACGCGCTCCGCGCCCGCGAGGCCGTCGACCCGGCCTTCTTCGGCATGGCGGTCGCCGTCGCCAACCCGGAGACCGGCGCCGAGGTCTCCAGCGCCGCCGACCTCACCCTCGAATCCCCCGACGCGGTGGCTGCCTTCCTCACCGAGGGCCTACGCCGCTTCTAACCCTCATCTGGTACGAGACCGGCCGCCCTCACCGACGTGGGCCGTCCCGTGGCGGCCCACGCGACGCAGACGTCGGGTCCCGGCCGAAACGCGGCCGCCGGGCTGAATCCGCCGGTACAGCCCAACCCCCTTCGAGCCTCCACACCGCGCCCCGCCGACAACGGCTAGCCACCCGCCGCTCGCCGCTCTCAGCTCGCCGCCCGCCGCCGCCTGCTGCCCGCCACCTGCCGCGCTCCGTTCGCTGCCTGCCGCCTGCCGCCCGCCGCCCGCCGCCCGCCGCCCGCCGCCCGCCGCCCGCCGCCCGCGGATCTTGCACGACTTTTCACGCTCGCGCCGATCTTGCAGCCCTTTCCACGCCCCAACAGGAACAAGACTGCAAGGTCTCCCCAGCGCAGTAGATCTTGCACGAAAAACCACGCCCAAACGTGAACAACCGTGCAAGATCGCCGCTAACGCGGAGAACCGTGCAAGATCTCCAGAGCTGAGCGGGGACGGATTCTTCGCAAATACGACATTCCAGATATCGGCCCGGTGTCTCAGCCGCCTGCGCGACCGATGCCATAGCCGGTGACTGGTGCCATCGCCGGTGACCGGCGCCGTAGCCGAAGGCTGGGCGGCAGGACATCGCACAGCAGAGGGATTGACCCCGAATACGGCGAAAGCCCCGAAGAAGCCTCCAGGACGGCGCGAGCTCACACCGGCGGGCGCGTTTCGATCCTGAGTGGCTTCGGAGCCGCGGGGCGGAGTGGTTTCCGGGGCGGTGTAGCCGTACCAGATAGGGGTCAGGCGCCGTAGCGACGCTGACGGGAAGCGTAGGAGCGCAGCGCGCGAAGGAAGTCGATGCGCCGGAAGTCGGGCCAGTTGGCGTCGTGGAAGTAGAACTCCGAGTGGGCCGACTGCCACAGCAGGAAGCCGGACAGGCGCTGTTCGCCGGAGGTCCGGATGACCAGGTCGGGGTCGGGCTGGCCGCGGGTGTAGAGGTGTTCGGCGATGTGTTCGACGTCGAGGATCTCGGCCAGTTCCTCGATCGTGCCGCCGGTGGCCGCATGTTCGTAGAGCAGGGAACGGACCGCGTCGGTGATCTCGCGGCGGCCGCCGTAGCCGACGGCCATGTTGACCTCGACGCCGTCGCAGCGGTCGCGGGTCTTCTCCTGCGCAGCCTTCAGGGTGGCGGCGGTGGCGGCGGGCAGCAGGTCGAGGGCGCCGACCATGCGCAGCCGCCACGGGTTGCCCTCTTCGGCGAGCTCGGTCGCCAGGTCCTCGATGATCTTGACGAGGGGGTCCAGCTCGGCGGCCGGGCGGCGCAGGTTGTCGGTGGCCAGCAGGTAGAGCGTGACGTGCTCGATACCGGACTGGTCGCACCAGGTCAGCAGGTCCTTGACCCGGGTCGCGCCGACACGGTGGCCGTCGTTGGGGTCGACGAAGCCCATCTCCCGGGCCCACCGGCGGTTGCCGTCGCACATCACGCCGATGTGTTTGGGCACGGGCTTGCCGGCCAGCTTCCCCGCCAGCCGCCGTTCGTAAAAGGTGTAGACCAGAGAACGCAGACTCATCACCCCAAAGCGTAGCCACCCACGCCACAGGCTCAAGCGGGGCGGGGCTCCATGGGGCCGTCTGCGAGGAGGATGCGCCCGATCGTGCGATCGCGGGCATCCGCCGACCGGCCGGTCCCGCCCGGGCGCCGTTGCCGCGGGCGGGACCGTCCGGTTGTCATGCGTCGGCGAGGCGCGCCTTCAACGCGTCGAGCTCGGCCCAGAGCACGGCCGGCAGCTTGTCGCCGAACTTGTTGAACCACTCGGTGACCTGCGGGATCTCCGCGGCCCACTCGGCCGGGTCGACCCGCAGCGCCGCCGCCAGGTCGGCCGGGTCGATGTCGAGCCCGGTCAGGTCGAGCGCCTCCGGGGTCGGCACGTGGCCGATCGGGGTCTCGACCGCGTCGGCCTTGCCGTCGAGGCGTTCGACGACCCACTTGAGGACGCGGCTGTTCTCCCCGAATCCGGGCCACAGGAACTGGCCCTCGTCGCCGCGCCGGAACCAGTTGACGTAGAACACCTTCGGCAGCTTGGCGGCGTCGCCGGACGCGCCCTTGGCCATGTCGATCCAGTGCTGGAAGTAGTCGCCGGCGTGGTAGCCGATGAACGGCAGCATCGCCATCGGGTCGCGGCGGACCACGCCGACCTGGCCGACCGCAGCCGCGGTGGTCTCCGACGACAGGGTGGCGCCCAGGTAGACCCCGTGCACCCAGTCGCGGGCCTCGCTGACCAGCGGGATCGTCGTCTTGCGGCGGCCGCCGAAGAGGATCGCGTCGATCGGCACACCACGCGGGTCGTGGTATTCGTCGGCGAGGATCGGGCACTGCTCGATCGGCGTGCAGAACCGGCTGTTGGGGTGGCTGGAGACGGCCTCGGACTTGGGTGTCCAGTCCTTGCCCTTCCAGTCGGTCAGGTGCGCGGGCGGCTCGCCCATGCCCTCCCACCAGATGTCGCCGTCGTCGGTGAGCGCCACGTTGGTGAAGACCGAGTTGCCCTTGGCGAGGGTGCGCATCGCGTTCGGGTTGGTGTGGAAGTCGGTGCCGGGCGCGACACCGAACAGGCCGAACTCGGGGTTCGTGGCCCAGAGCCGGCCGTCCTCGCCGAACCGCATCCAGGCGATGTCGTCACCGACGGTCTCGACCTTCCACCCGTCGAGAGTCGGCTCCAGCATCGCCAGGTTGGTCTTGCCGCACGCCGACGGGAACGCGCCGGCGATGTACCGGACCACGCCCTCCGGCGAGGTCAGCTTCATGATCAGCATGTGCTCGGCGAGCCAGCCCTCGTCGCGGGCGGCCACGCTGGCGATCCGCAGCGCGAAGCACTTCTTGCCCAGCAGCGAGTTGCCCCCGTAACCCGAGCCGAACGACCAGATCTCCCGGGTCTCCGGGAAGTGCGAGATGTACTTCGTCTCGTTGCAGGGCCAGGCGACGTCCTGCTGACCCTCCGCCAGTGGCGCGCCGATCGAGTGCAGTGCCGGCACGAAATCCGCGTTGGCCGCTTCGAGGGCGGCGAGGACGTCGGCGCCCATTCGCGTCATGATCCGCATGCTGGCCACCACGTACGGGCTGTCGGTCAGCTCGACGCCGAACATCGGCTCGGCCGCGTCCAGCGGGCCCATGCAGAACGGGACGACGTACATCGTCCGGCCGGCCATGCAGCCCCGGTAGAGCCCGGTCATCAGCTGCTTCATCTCGGCCGGGTCCATCCAGTTGTTGGTGGGACCGGCGTCGGCCTCGTCGACCGAGCAGATGTACGTGCGCTCCTCGACCCGCGCCACATCGGACGGGTCGGTGCGCGCCCAGAACGAGTTCGGCTTCTTCTCGTCGTCGAGCCGGACCAGGGCGCCGGACTCGACGAGCTCATCGGTGAGACGGGTCCACTCGGCCTCGGAACCGTCGCACCAGACGATGCGGTCGGGTGTGGTCAGGGCGGCGACCTCGTCGATCCACGCGAGCAATCGCGGGTGCGAGGTAGGGGGCTGAGTCAAGGTGAAGCTCCTTCGGTCGGCACTGACCTATGACTGACCTGCCGGTAAACCGGCTCTGTCATGGGGGAGTCACGTCAGCGTAAGCCCGACTGAGCATTGAGTTCATCGGTTGCACCTGTGGACAACCGCACAATCTTTGGTTGCTTTGCGCGCAGACGAGCGATTCTTCGCCGCAAAGCGCAACTGTGCGCAAGGCGGCCGTTCCGGGCCTAGCCACACCGTCGCTCTCGACAACTTTCACAAAAAGGACTTATCGGCTTAGACTTTCGCGTAATCGGGCTTTCCTCGCAGTTCCGGCCACAGGAGGCGGAATGACGATCCCGGGCGACGACGCGGACTCGGACACCGGCCTGTTGGCCGCGGTCCGGGCCGGCGACACCGCCGCGTACGGCACGCTCTATGAGCGGCACCACGTGGCAGCCCGCAAGTTCGCCTTCGGACTGGTCCACGATCCCGCCGACGTCGACGACCTGGTGGCCGAGACGTTCACCAAGGTGTTCGCCACGCTGCGCGCCGGCCGGGGGCCCCTCGTGGCGTTCCGCGCCTACCTGCACACCACCATGCGGCACCTCAGATACCAGCGGGTGCGGCTGGACCGGCGGCTGGAGTTCACCGACGACCTGACCCGGTACGACGCCGGCGAGCCGTTCAGCGACCCGGCCCTGGACCGGCTGGAGCGCACCTTCGCGGCGGCCGCCTTCCGGCAGCTGCCGGAGCGCTGGCGTGACGTGCTGTGGCAGACCGAGGTCGAGGGCAGCACCCCGGCCGAGCTGGCGCCACGGATGGGCCTCACCCCGAACGCGGTCGCCGTCCTCGCCCACCGCGCGCGCGAGGGGCTGCGCAGCCTCTATCTACAGCAGCACGTGGCCGCGGCCGACCATCCGGAGTGCCGGTGGGCGGGCGAGCGGCTCGGCGGCCAGGTGCGCGGCCGGCTCGCTCCGCGTGACGCACATCGCATGCGAACGCACCTCGGATGGTGCTCGGAGTGCCGGAACAGGCTCGCCGAGATCCGTGAAGTCGACGGATTTCGTCACGCTCCGTATCGCCAGCGTCACCATGCCGAGACCTCCGGTTAAGACCCGGCAACGAGGACGGCGCTGGGTGACCAGCCCCGGTACCCTCGGATCCGTGCCCCCCAAACTTCCCCAGGCGTTCACACTGCGCTCCCGGATCACGGGACTCGTCCGCGAGTTGGGCAAATTCGGCATCGTCGGCGGGATCGCCTTCACCGTCGACTTCGTGCTCTTCAACGTCCTGCTCCAGGCCGGGCTGGAGACACTGACCGCCAAAGCCGTCTCCACGGCCGTGGCCACCACCATCGCGTTCTTCGGCAACCGCTTCTGGACCTGGCGTGACGGTGAGCACACCAACATGGCACGGCAGTATTCGACGTTCTTCGTGCTGAACCTGATCGGCCTGGGTATCGCTCTGGCGTGCCTCGCGATCAGCCACTACGGCCTCGGGCAGATCTGGCCACAGTTGCAGAGCCCGCTCGCCGACAACATCGCCGGCGTCGGCGTCGGGACAGTACTCGGTACCATGTTCCGCTTCTGGTCCTACCGCCGATTCGTCTTCCGGGTCACTGCCGCCCCGGCGTCAGTTTCCCAGTGACTCGGCGTAATCGCCCCCGTTCCCGTAAGGTTGCCCAATGCCCTCAGCCAGTCCGCTGACGGAACGCCTCCGCCGGCTCGCCCCCGAAGCCATCGCCTTCGGCATCATCGGGGCCGGCAACACGCTGTTGTATCTCGCGATCTACTGGGTGGCGATGCCGATCGGGCCGGTCAAGGCGAGTGTCCTCGCCACGATCATCACCACCACCCTGGCGTACGTGGCGAACCGTTACTGGACCTACCGGCACCACACGCGGACCGCGCTGCGCCGGGAGTACACGCTGTTCTTCGGGTTCAACCTGGTCGGCATGGTCATCCAGTCGGGCATGACCTACCTCGGCAAGTACGGGTTCGGGCTGTCCGAGCACGACGACAAGTTCCTGCTGCTCGGCATGACGACGCTCGGCATCGGCATCGCCACGGTCTTCCGCTTCTGGGCGTACCGGACGTTCGTCTTCCTGAAGCCGCCCGTCGACGGCCACGAGGGCGCCATCACCGACATGGACGCGACCGCCGGGTTCGCCGAGCTGAGCGCGATCGACGAGCCGGGCAGCGTGGCTCACCTCGATCTGCGGCCCGAGCTCGACCCGCGCTGAGGCTCTTCCTCTTCCTCCTCGTCCTCGACAGCCGGGGCCAGCTCGATCAGCTCGTAGAGGGTGCTCTGCACCAGCGGCGCGGCGGGCACCCCGGCCAGCACGGCCCGCTGATCCCCGACCGAGTCGATGGTGAGCGTGCCGCTGCCGAGCAGACGGTCCAGCAACGACTGGGTCATCGAGTGGTCGTTGATCCGGTTGAGCGGCAGGTCACGCCGCTCCCGGTCGACGATGCCGCGCTGGGTCAGCAGGCGCTCGCCGGTCAGCACATACTCGGTGCAGCGCCAGTCGAGCAGCGGGTACAGCCCGTACCGGCCGCCGTAGTAGACCATGATCGCAGCGACCAGCAGCAGGCCGATCCGGCCGCCGTCGGTCGGCGGGAGCAGCACCAGGCCCATGATCAGACCGGCCACGGCCAGCAGGACCACGGCGGCCGGCAGCACCACTGCCTTCCAGTGCGGACGCAGATGGAGGACGATCTCCTCCTCGTCCGCCAGAACATCCTCCGGGAACGCCACGCCGTCAGCGTACGTGCAGAACATCCCCCGCTGAGACACGGAATTCCGTGCCTTCCTCCGTACGGATCACCAATTGGCCGTCGCGGTCCACGGCCAGCGCCGCACCGGACCGCTCACCGCCACCGGGCAGCAGCACCCGCACCTGACGGCCGATAGTGGCGCAGTTGCGCTGGTAGGCGGCGAGCAGCCCACACATCTCGGCGTCGCCCCCGGCTTCGCGCCAGCCCTCGTACCACCGGCCGATGCCGCGCAGCAGCGCCCGCAACAGCGGGCTGCGGTCCGGTTTGTCGGCGCCCGCCACGAGCAGCGACGTGGCCGGCACCCCGGTGGTCTCCGGCAACTCGTCGGCCCTGGTGCTGACGTTCAGGCCGACCCCGATCACCACGGCGTCACCGGACACCTCGGCCAGGATCCCGGCGCACTTGCGGTCGCCGACCAGCAGGTCGTTGGGCCACTTCAGCGCGGCGTCCACCTCGGCCACCCGGGCCACCGCCTCGACCAGAGCCACCCCGGCCAGCAACGGCAGCCAGCCGAACGCCGACGCCGGTACTCCCGGCCCCGGGCGCAGCAGCACGCTGGCGGTGAGACCGGCCCGCGGCGGCGACACCCACTGACGGTCGCGGCGGCCGCGCCCGGCGACCTGACTCTCGGCCACCACCACGAGACCTTCCGGCTCGCCGGCCGCGGCGGCCGCCGCGACGTCGGCGTTCGTCGAGCCGGTCTCCTCCCGCACCTCGATCTTCGACCACAATCCATTGGGTACGACCAGAGCACGGTTGAGTGCCCGGGCGGACAACGGCGGGCGGTCGAGCTCGGTGTAGGCCATCCCGGCAGCTTAGTGCGGGCCGGCGCTGTGCCTGCTCACGTAGGGCCGGGGGCGTGGGCTGGGCCGGTTCTCGGTGTCCTCGTCCTCATTCTGCCGGTCCCGCTGGGTCCACGTCGGCGACCGTGGCGGCCACTCCGGCACCGGCCCTATCGGCGACGCCGCCGGCAGGTCGAAACCGGTCGCCGGCTCGTAGTCGGGCACCGGTGGCAGCGCGGCGATCTCCGGCGAGTTGAAGAGCTCGTCCGGCAGCGGGGTCCAGTAGTCGCCCGGCTGCCGACGGTCCTCGTCCAGGTCGGTGTAGCGACCGGCGTAGCCACCCGGGTTCTCGATGTCACGCCGGGCCCAGGCCGGGCCGTCCGGCTCCGGCTCGCGGCGGCGCCGGCGGGGCGGCCACTGTCCGTTCTCGGGGTAGCCGTTCTCCGGGTAGCCGTTCTCGTAGCCCAGGCGTTCGTCGTCGTCGTACGGCGGCTCGCCGTGCTGCTCCTCGTCGTCGTCGGCCAGCCCAATCGAGGCCAGCCCGCTGGGGCTCCCCTCGCCCTCGGCCGGCCGGCCGCTGAAAGCGGCCGCCAGCCGCCTCCGGCGCTCGGGCCGGGGCTCACCGCCCTCGTCAACGCCGGCGTCCACCGTGGCTTGCGGCCCAGGTCGGGAGCTCGCCACGGATTCCGGGCGCCGGCGGCGAGGGGATGAGCCGGCACGATTCGCCCGACGAGCCCCGCCACCGAAGATCACGGTGCGGAAGCTGATCAGTGTGGCGAGGCCGCCTGCGATGAAGGCGAGCCCGGCCGCGGTCATCCAGTTCGTCACGCCGGTAGTAACGAATGGGGCATTGGGTATGAAACGCACGCGTAGCGACGCCCTCCGTGTGCGACGTTCTGCCAGTTACGATGCTGATCGTTGCCTTAACGATCGCTCAGAGGGTGGAGACCTTCGTGACGACAGAGCCCGACATCCACACCACCGCCGGCAAGCTCGCGGAACTCGCCCGCCGCACCGACGAGGCCGTGCACGCCGGATCGGCCCGTGCCATCGAGAAACAGCACGCCCGCGGCAAGAAGACGGCACGCGAACGCATCGAGCTGCTGCTCGACAAAGACTCCTTCGTCGAGCTCGACGAGCTGGCCCGGCACCGGTCCACCGCCTTCGGCCTGGAGAGGAACCGGCCGTACGGCGACGGCGTCGTCACCGGCCACGGCACCATCGACGGGCGCCAGGTGTGCGTCTTCTCCCAGGACTTCACGGTCTTCGGCGGCTCCCTCGGCGAGGTCTTCGGCGAGAAGATCGTCAAGGTGCTCGACCTGGCCATGAAGATCGGCTGCCCGATCATCGGAATCAACGACTCCGGTGGCGCGCGCATCCAGGAGGGTGTGGTCGCGCTCGGCCTCTACGCCGACATCTTCTTCCGCAACGTCCGGGCCAGCGGGGTCATCCCGCAGATCTCACTGATCATGGGGCCGTGCGCGGGCGGGGCGGTCTACTCCCCCGCGATCACCGACTTCACCGTCATGGTCGACCAGACGTCGCACATGTTCATCACCGGGCCGGACGTGATCAAGACGGTCACCGGTGAAGAGGTGGGGATGGAGGAACTGGGCGGGGCGCGTACCCACAACACCCGCAGCGGCAACGCGCACTATCTGGCCAGCGACGAGGAGGACGCGATCGAGTACGTTCGCGCGCTGCTCTCCTACCTGCCCAGCAACAACCTCGACGAGCCGGTCGTCTTCGACGCGTTCGAGGAAGGCGCTGACGACCACGCGCTGGACACCCTGATCCCGGACTCGCCGAACCAGCCGTACGACATCAAGAAGGTCGTGGAGACCGTCGTCGACGACTTCCTCGAGGTCCAGCCGCTCTACGCGCAGAACATCGTGGTCGGCTTCGGCCGGGTCGAGGGCCGGCCGGTCGGCGTCGTCGCCAACCAGCCGATGAGCCTCGCCGGGACGCTCGACATCGCCGCGTCGGAGAAGGCCGCCCGCTTCGTGCGCACCTGTGACGCGTTCAACATCCCGGTGCTGACCTTCGTGGACGTACCAGGCTTCCTGCCCGGCACCGGCCAGGAGTGGGACGGCATCATCAGGCGCGGGGCGAAACTGATCTACGCGTACGCGGAGGCGACCGTGCCCAAGGTCACCGTCATCACCCGCAAGGCGTACGGCGGGGCCTACGACGTGATGGGCTCCAAGCACCTCGGCGCCGACGTGAACTTCGCCTGGCCGACCGCGCAGATCGCGGTGATGGGCGCACAGGGCGCGGTCAACATCCTCTACCGGGGCGAGCTCGCCGCCGCCGAGGACCCGGCGCAGCGCCGGACCGAGCTCATCCAGGAGTACGAGGACACGCTGGCCAACCCGTACATCGCGGCCGAACGCGGTTACGTGGACGCGGTGATCCAGCCGTCACAGACCCGCGCCCAGGTGACCCGCGCGCTGCGGATGCTGCGCACCAAGCGGGAGACGCTGCCCCCGAAGAAGCACGGCAACATCCCGCTCTAGAGACTCAGGCCGCCTTCGGGCAGCCACTGGCCGGCCAGCAGGAACGCGCCGGAGACCAGGGCGATCGCGTTGACGACGAGGAAGACGCCGACCCAGAACAGCGCCGGCAGGTGGGTCAGCCGGGCCAACTGGTCGGCGTCCGAATCGCGCATCCGGCCCCGGCTGCGCAGACTCTGCAACTCGAAGACCGGGCGGACACCGCCGAAGAGCAGGAACCAGACCCCGGCGTACGCGAAAGCCGCCTGCGTCTCCGGCTCCGCATACCAGGACACGGCGAACACGATCGCGCCCGTGACCAGCAGCGACACCACGCCGAACAGGTTCCTGATGTTGATCAGCATGAGGAGCAGCAACACCACGGCCAACCACAGCAGCAGCGTGATCCGGTTGCCGCCGAGCAGCCACGCGCCCAGCACACCCACCAGCGACGGCGCGATGTAGCCGAAGAGCAGGGTGAGGATCATGCCGAGGCCGGTCGGGCGGCCGGCCGACAGGGTCAGGCCGGACGTGTCGAACTCGAGGCGGATGCCCTTCAACCGGCGGCCCGTCAACAGGGCGATCAGCGCGTGCCCGCCCTCGTGGGCGATCGTGACCGCGTTACGGGCCACCCGCCACACCGGTCGGACCGCCACCGCGAGGAACCCGGCCACCGCGGTGAGCAGCACCAGCGTCCCGGGCGGGTCGGGCTGTGCGCCCAACAACTGGTCCCAGAGATCAGTCACACCCTCGATCGACAACACGCCGGGGACTGTAGCCGATTCCGCTATGCGCGTCGCCTGGCCACGGCCTTGACCGGCTCGGGCTCGCGGTTGCCGAGCGACCTGGACGCGTACACACCGGCGGTGACGGTCACTGCCAGAACGGTCAGGACCAGCATCAACGCGAGCAGCCCGGTGGACGCCACGATGATCGCAACATCCGCCGCCGCCACCAGCATCCACAGGGCGATAGTCGGCTTACTGCCGTGTCGTCGGCAGTTCATGGTGCACCTCCATCCGTGATGCTGGATAACTACCCAGCATCACGGATCTCACGCACCTACTTCGGCTGGAACCCCGCGTAGATCTTCTCGAGGTCGGCCTTGGCCGCGTCCCAGTCGTCGGCCTCGGTGTACCAGGTCAGCACGTAGGTCTGCTTCTGCACAGTGATGACACGCCGCACGACGTGCTGCTTCGTACCGCCGCCGGCATTGCGTGAATACTCCATCTCGGCCGCCGGCATGCCGTTGACGGTGAGCCTTCTCGGCTGGCTCTTGTCGTAGCCGGTGCTGCTGTCGTCGTTCAGGTACTCGACCGGGTCCTGTGTGCCGCCGACGATGTCGATCCGGATCATCCGTCCCTTGCCCCAGTCGAGCATCGTCCCGGTGCCGCCGCCGGACCCCGACACGCTGTCAGGAACCCAGAAGCGGAAGCCGTTGCCCTGATAGAGACGCCAGCCGGCCGGGATCTGGGTGCTCGCCGACGACGGCGACGGACTCGGCTTCGACGGATTCGGCGACGGCGAACCGTTCTTCCCCGGTTCCTCCGATTTGTCACCGGCCGACGGCGCCGGTCCGGCCGAGTTGCCCACCGCGGCCGGTGTTGTCGGTTTATCCGAGTCGTCCGACCCGAACGCCTGCACCACGATGATGCCGACGAGCAGCAGGAACGTCAGAACGATGCCCAAGCCGATGGCGGCTTGGCGGCGGGTCAGCGTCGTGCCGAGGATGGTGATCCCATTGGTACGGCGAACGACCGGCCGCATCTGCATCGGCGTCCACGCCGGACGGTTCGGGCGGGAGAACCCGGGATCCGGCGCCAGATCGCCGACCACCTGGGTGGCCGGCTCCGTGGCGGTGACGATGCGACGGCGCGGCGGCATGCTGACCACCGACGTCTTGTCCTCGTCGGCGGACGGTCGGGGCCGGGCGGCCGGAAGCAGCAGGGAGGTCTTCTCGTCCTCGCCGGCCGTGGACGGGAGGGCGACCACGGAGGTCTTGTCCTCGGCGGGCTCGGCGGGCTTCTCTTCGACCTTCTCGGCGGCCGGCGCCTCGGGCTCCGGGTCCGGATCCGGGTCGGGTTCCGGCTTTTCGGCGGCCTCGGCCTCCGGCTCCACCTTCTCCTCGGCGGCGTCCGGCTCCGGCTCGGAGATTTCCGCCTCGATGCCGGTCGGCTCGGGCGTGTCGGCCGGGGTGACCGCCTCGGCGGCCTCGGCGGGTTCCTCCGCGTTGCCGTCCTGGTCGTCACCGTCGGCGGGCTTTGCATTACGCGGGGTCACCACAGGGAAACCGGAGGTCGCCTGGGCGAGGGAACGCTCGTGCTCGGGCGCGGCCTGCTTGCGCCGGTTGGCGACCACGTCGGCGGCGGTGAACCCGGTACGCAGCGCGTTGGTGGGCGCGTTGCTACCGACAGCCGACGGCGTGTCCGTGGAACCGGGCGTCTTCCCGGCGGCCGACGACGTTGTCCCCGCTTTTCCAGCGGCCGACGGCGTTGTTCCGGCTTTCCCGACGGCCGACGGCGTTGCGGCGTTTCCAGCGGCCGACGCTGTGCCGGCGCTTCCGGCGTCCGGCGGCGTTGCTCCGGCATTTCCGGCGCCCGACGCTGTGCCGGCGTTTCCAGCACCCGACGGCGTTGTTCCGGCGCCCGACGACGCC
Organism: Actinoplanes sp. NPDC026670; assembly: GCF_040638175.1. NCBI lineage: Bacteria > Bacillati > Actinomycetota > Actinomycetes > Micromonosporales > Micromonosporaceae > Actinoplanes > Actinoplanes sp. NPDC026670. Next base: position 5,914 of record NZ_JBEZXU010000054.1, on the reverse strand, counting down.
GTGCCGGCGCTTCCGGCGCCCGAAACGGGGGCCTGGCCCGAGGCGGGACGAGCTGCCCGGCCCGCATCCGGGCGAGGCGTCCGGCCGGCACCCGAACGCGACGAGGCATCCGCTCCGGATGGGGGCGCCTGGCCCGTACCAGAAAGGGGTTTTAAATCGTCGCGAACCGGCGGCGTATCGAGGCGCGTCGGGTCGAGTGGTTTGGCGCCGCGGCGCGGCGTTTCCGGCGGCTGGCCGCCGACCTGGGCCTTTCCGGAGGCGAAATGCGGCGGACGCCCATCGGCGCCGGGTGGCTGCGCGACCGGAGGACGAGGATTCGGTACGACCGGCGCCGAACCCGTAGCGGTCGCCCAACCCGATCCGGGCAGCACCGGCGGACCACCCGGACCACTCGGCAGTGACGGGCGCTCCCGGCCCACACCGGGCCGGCGCATCGTCGGGCTCATCGGGAACGTGATCTTGCCGCGGCGGCCGGCGGCCCGCGACAGCAGCCGCTCCGCCTCCTCCGCGTTGATCCGGTGCGCCGGGTCCTTGCGCAACAGACCGTTCAGCACCGGTTTCAGCGGCCCCGCGTTACGTGCGACAGGCACGTTCTCGGTGGCCAGCGCGGCCAGCGTGGCGATCGCCGACGGACGGGCGAACGGCGAGGCCCCCTCGACCGCGGCGTAGAGAGTGGCGCCCAGCGACCACAGGTCGGCGGCCGGACCAGCCGTGCCGTCCCGGGCACGCTCCGGGGCGATGTAGGCCGGCGAACCGAGCACCAGGCCGGTGCGTGTCACATTCGGATCGCCCGGGACGGTGGCCAGGCCGAAGTCGGTGAGCACCACGCGACCGTCCGCGCCGAGCAGGACGTTGCCCGGCTTGACGTCACGGTGCACGACACCGTTACGGTGCGCGGCCCGCAGAGCGTTCAGCACACCGAGGCCGATCTCGGCGGTGCGCAGCGCGTTGAACGGGCCGTCCTGAGCCAGGGTGTCCTGGAGGGAACGTGAGGCCACATACTCCATCACGATCCACGGGTCGGCGTCCGTGCTGAGCACGTCGAAGACACGCACCACGTTGATGTTGTTGAGCCGGGCGATGGCACGTGCCTCGCGAAGGGAGCGCTCACGCATCTCCTGCCGCTCACCCGGGGTGAGCCCCGGAGGCGGCACGAGCTCCTTGATCGCCACTTCTCGGTGCAGGACGACATCGGTCGCTCGCCAGACACGTCCCATCCCGCCCTGACCGAGCGGCGCGACGAGCCGGTAACGATCAGCGACAACGAGTGGGGGAGAAGAAGACATCACGCAGAAAATACCTGGTTCTGTCGAGCGGCCGCGAATTGATCAGCCGAGTGTGGGACACGTGTCACCGGATCTCCGGCCCAACGTCGTACGCTCGGTTGATGATTGCGGAACCGCTGGTCAGCGTCGTACGGGGAAGCCTAGACGATCATGAGGTGGCAGCGTTGGCCGCCATCCTGACATCTCGATCCACTTCGGTCAATTACCCCACGGCAGCTCAAGCCCCCTCAGATTGGCTACGTTCCGCCCGTCCGGGCGCCACCCCTCGAAGCTGGCAGACAGCAGCCCTCCCCCACTGAGGCGTCATCCACAGGGGGCGGTAGCCCAGGCCCAGATTCGCTAACCTCTCAGGGTCATCCGCCGCCGATCGATGGAAGGACGCCACTTGTCCGAGTACAGAGACTCGCCGGGGTGGTTGGGCAATGTCGACTACACCGATTTCGGCGCCATCGAGGCGGACATCAACGCCATGGAGCAGTTCGCGGCGCAGTTGAAGCTCGACATCGAGCAGAACTACGCCCCCTACGCGGACGCGGTGAGCGACACCATGATCAAGCAGCTCCCCGAGACGAACTTCTACGAGTTGCACCTGTTCCTGTATGCGCATGACCAGGTACAGATCGCCACCCAGATGAACGTGGCCGGCTACACCGACGGCACCTACAAGTTCGCCAGTGCCGCGAGCGGCATCAGCGAGCAGTACCGCGGCGCCGACGCCTTCGCGCGCGCCAAGGTCGCCGACGTGACCGCCCAGTTCGAGAAGACCGGCGAGACAGGGGCCCCGTTCCCCAGCAGCACGGATACCCAGACCGAGATCATCTCTGGGGGTGAGTGATGGCTGAGGATCCCTACGGCGGAGTCAGCGGCACCAGTTGGGCCGGCATGTCGGTCGAAGCCATCTGGGAATTACTCAAAGACCACAACAGCGGGCCACACCGGGAGATGGGCGGCGCTTGGCAGAGGTCGGCCATCCTCCTCGAGAACCATTTGCATCAGGTGCGGTCCTACCGAGACCGGCTGGCCGACGCCTGGCCTCCCGAGAAGAGCAAGGCCGCATACGCCTATCTGGAACGGCTCGAGCAACTCATCGCCAGCCTCGAAGAGACCCGACTCGCGGCCGACACCAACAAGCGCGCACTCGTCAGCGCGATCGACGCCGTGGACGAGAGCAAGGAGAAGCTCGCCCGCATCCAGAAGGAGTATGCGGAAAACCGGGTAAAGCTCCAGGAGTTCGAGAAGGCCCAGCAGGAGACCGCTCTGGCAACGATGGATCCGCTGCCCACCACACCTCCGGTGCCTTACAGCCGGCAGACCGAGCTCGAGCAGCAGGCCCGCAACACCATGCAGTCCCTGTCAGCCGAACTCGCCGCCGCACAAACCACCTTCATCGCCCCCCTGCCTTACTCCTTGCGAGCCGGGCGAGAGAACAGCTTTGAATCGCTCGATTCAGGTGGCGGATTCCCAGCCACCACAGCAATAGTGCCTGCATTTTCCCCGCGATCACTGAATCCGACAAAGACGTCAAGTGCTAGCGGCTCTGGCGGCAGAAACAAAGTGGAGCTACCCAGCAACGGGGAAACCAATCCGCCAAGATCGAACAAACCTTCCACTGAAGGCCCCATTCTCGGCGGCACGAAGACTCAACCACCTCCCATTGCAGGCCCACCCACGACAACGCCACCCAGCCCCAATACGCTGCCCACCAATACAATCAGCCCCAATACGGTCACTCCCGGAATTCCTCCCACCTCTATGGTGCCACCTCCTCGCGCATCGACACCAAGCGGCACGATCCCACCCACCAATGGTGGCCGGGGAATGGTGGGGTCAACCAATGGGATTATCGGCGGCTCGCCTTCCGGGATGATTGGCGGCTCACCTACCGGCCGCGCTGGCGGTCCAATGGGACCTTCAACACGAGGATCAACAGCCCAACGCATCAATCCCGTTGGCGGCATGATCGGCCAAGATTCAGGGATTCGCCCCGGACAGCGCAACGCCTCACGTCGCGAAGACGAAGCAAATCGACAATGGGACCCCGACAACCCGTGGGAGACGCTAGAAGGCGTCAATCCAGTACTGCTTCCATCACAGGAACAAAGGATCAACCCTGGCCCCACCATTGGTGGCCGATAGGTGGCAGGCAGCAAGATATCGAGAATCCTGGCACTCATCGTTTCTGCCACGGCAGTCGCCGTTTCCGCCCCCAGCCCCGCTTATGCCGACAGCATTCGCAGCATGCAGTGGCATACCCGCTACCTAAATATCAACCAAGCCCACAAAATCACCAAGGGCAGCGGGGTCACCGTAGCCGTGGTCGATAGTGGCATATACCGACACCAGGATCTGGTTCGGAATCTTAAGAAGGGAACCGACACGGTCGCGGGCGGCGATGGCTCAGGCCAGGTAGATAATGACGGTCACGGAACGAATATGGCCGGGATTATCGCCGGGCACGGCCATAACACCGACGACGGCGTTCTCGGCATCGCCCCAGAATCATCTCTAATTCCCGTCAAAAGCATCGGTGCGCAAGACAATGGACTCGGGCTCGAAGAAGGAATTAAATGGGCAGCCGAGGCCGGCGCCGATGTTATTAATGTATCCACCGGCGGACCTCGCTCAAGAGGAATAGAGGAAGCAATAGCTGCGGCCGTCAAAGCTGACGCAGTCGTGGTATCAGCAGCGGGAAACAGGTCTCAGACCCTGCGCCTCGACTATCCCGCAGCGATGCCAGAAGTTCTCGCCGTTGGGGCAACCGATAGAAACGGCAAGGTAGCCGACTTCTCACTCACCGGCCCTGCGGTTAGAATCTGCGCACCCGGCGTGGAAATCGTAACGACTGACATCAACGACAAATACGGAAAAGGCAGTGGAACCTCCGAGGCAACGGCGGTTGTTTCGGGGGCGGCGGCTCTTGTTAGGGCTAAGTTTCCGGAGCTTTCTGCGGCTGAGGTTGTTCATCGGCTTACTGCTACCGCTGACGACAACGGGCCGCCTGGGCGGGATGAGCAGTGTGGGTATGGGGTTCTTAACGTCGTTAAGGCTCTGACTGCTGATGTGCCTCCGCTCAATCCGTCCGGGAACGGTGGGTCGGCTTCACCTACTCCGGCGTCTTCCGTTGAGGGGTCGGCGTCTTCGGGAACGGGGGCCTCGCCGGCGGTGGCTGCTCCGGAGCCCGCTGGGAGCAATCTGCCGCTCCTTGCAGGGATCGGGGCCGCGGTTGTCGCTTTGGGGACGGTTCTTGCGTTTCTGGTTCGGCGACGGCGGCGGGGTTCGTCCTGAGCGGAGCCTTCGACGGCGACGTGAACGGTGTGCCCCGCTGAAAGCACCTCAAAGGGGGACCCGAGAGGAACTGTGCCGACTGCTAACTGAGCGCTGTTCAGCAACCCTCGGCTTTCCCCTGCCTCCTCAGGGCTCGGGCCTCCCTGGGCTCCGTTTCCTACCGCCGCTTTGAGTGGTGCTTCGGATGGCGTCCCGGACTGCGGGCGGTTTGGGGCTTCGAGCGAAGGTTGCGGGCGGTGCGGGAGCAGCAGTTTGGTGGAGAACGTGGCTGAAACACGCCGGTTGCTCACGGTTTTACATCGGTGGGGCTTGTAGGCTCGATTGTCGTGCAGACCGACATCGTGTATCGCCTGATTCTTGCCTCGGCCAGCCCTGCCCGGCGGGCGCTGCTCACCGGGGCCGGGATTGACGCTGAGGTGATCGTCAGTGGCGTGGACGAGAGTGTCGTCGATGCCGATGATGCCTATACGACCAGTCTTGCTCTTGCTCGGATGAAGGCTCGTACGGTGGCTGCCAATCTGCCTGCGGATCCGGCCGCGCTGGTGCTGGGGTGCGATTCGGTGCTGGCGTTCGAAGGGGAAGTGTTCGGCAAGCCGGGCAGTGCGGACGAGGCGATCAAGCGCTGGGCCGCCATGCGCGGAAAGTCTGGAGTGCTGCACACCGGGCATCACCTGACCGGGCTGGTCAGTGGGCTTCAAGCTGAGGCGGTTGGTACCACCACCGTGCATTTCGCTGATGTCACCGATGCCGAGATCGAAGCCTATGTGGCGTCGGGTGAGCCGCTTCAGGTGGCGGGGGCGTTCACGCTCGATGGGCGGGGCGGTGCGTTCGTCGAGCGGATCGAGGGCGACCCCGGAAATGTGATCGGTCTCTCGCTGCCGCTGCTGCGACGACTGCTGGCCGACATGGACATTCCGATCACCTCGCTCTGGCGCCGCTGACAACTGTGCACCCGTTCGGCCCTTCGAAGTAGCGGCGGGCCGCTTCCGTGGACACGAAAAGAACCTCACCGACCGCTGGCGGACTCGACGGCGACGACAAAAGCACACGACCAGTGGCCTTGGCCGCCGATCCGCTCCTCTTCCTCGGTGGATCTTGCACGAATGTGCACCTACCGGCCGACCTTGCAGGTTTCTCCACGCCCCGACGAGGAGAAGGCTGCAAGATCTCCGCGGCGAAGTGGTTCTTGCACGGCAATTCACCCCAGGGTCGGGAAATACGTGCAAGTTCGCGAGAACCCGGAAATACGGCTCTCCGGTCGTATGTGTGGGTGGTTTGAGGGGTTTAGACAGGCGCACGCCGTTGCAGGCCTTAGGTTCCGGTTTGTCGAGACAGGATCCGAA
>NZ_JBEZXU010000053.1:0-78332 GCF_040638175.1 Actinoplanes sp. NPDC026670 | reverse complement strand
GGGGGCGGGGGCCCACTCCGGGCGGTCAGGCTTGATCCCTCCGTGGGCCACCGCCGCCCCGAACCTCACGTAGCTGGGCTCGTTCGGTGGGCCACCACCGCCCCCGAAATTCACGTCGCTGGGCTCGTTCCGGGCGCGTCTCGCTTCGTCCGGCCACGGTCGTGCGTGGGCCGGGATGCGTGCGGCCCACGTCGTCCCAGCCGCGACTTCGCGCAGATATGCGTCGCCAAGCCGCGACGCCGCGACTTCGCGTAGATAAGGGACGCACGGCGTCATCCAACCGCGATCTTGTTGACCTCGGGCACACCTGTCCCGCACTCGAGTTTCGCCATTTGGGGATCGTTTGGGTGACGGCGCACCGGGTGTCGGTCGCAACCTTGGTCGTCGCGGCCTTCCGCTAGATGCGGTCGGCGGCGCTCGGCCCGGCGTGGTCGCCTGCGCTCGGCCAGACGCGGTCGTCGGCGTGCGACGACCGGCGCACACAATGCGGCAATGTGCGATTTCACCCTCGCCGCAACGACGACCAGCGCACACGGACGGCACAACGTGTGCTCCCGTCCCCGTCGGAGCGAAGCAGACGCACACGATCGGCGAACGTGTGCGCTGACTATCGTTGCGCCCAGGTGAACGTGGGCGCTGACCATCGTTGCGCCCAGGTGAACGTGGGCGCTGACCATCGTTGCGGTCGGCGGACCCGGCCTCGGCAGCCCGCTCCCGGTATCGCCTCTGGACTTCGACAAGATCATCAACGACTTCACCACGCAGAACCCCACCATCAAGGTCAAGCTGCTGAGCGCCCCCGGCCGTCCAAGGTCATAAAGACCTCACGGTGATCTTGCGGAGTTCGCTGAGGATGACGCTGACCAGGACGAACGCAAGACTCACTTCGGCTGTGGCCCTGACCTGCAATGTCGCTGCCGAGATGGCGAACCTCGAGTGTCCCGCGGAGCTTCACAAGATCGACGCGGGTGGGAGCCGGGTGGCCGCGGTAGTGCGGCTCGGTCAGTCGGCGTCGGGGAGGCCGATTGCGAACGCGTCTTCCAGGTCGTGCTTCGAGTAGGCGCGGAACGCCACGAAAGTCTCGCTGTTGATCACGCCGGGGGTCTTCGAGATGCGGCCGGCGATCACCTCGGCGATGTCGTCGAAGTGTGGGACCCGGACGATCGCGATCAGGTCCACGCCGCCGGCCACCGAATACACCTCGCTGACGCCGTCCAGCGCGGCCAAGGCCTCGGCCACCTCGGGGATCGAGTCGGTCGCGCAGTCGATGTGGACGATGGCGGTGTTCACCAGCGGGCTCCTCGCCTATGAGGACGAATGTGGGTCGCGCCCATGCTATGCCGTCCCGTGCCGGTCCCGCATGCGCCCGGCCCGTCCCGATCTTGCCCGGCCGGTGCTCACCGCTGTCTCAGGCGTTCTGAAGCAGCGGTGAGCACGCCACAAGGACTTCGAGGGCTTGGAGCGTCTCACTCAACCATCAGGGTCGCTCCGGGAAGTTCAACCATCAGGGTCGCTCCGGGGAGTTCAACCATCGGGGTCGCTCCGGAGGGCTGACCGCTCGCGCACCAACCTGCCCCCCGAGCCGATCTTGCACGAGTTTGCAGGTCAGGGCCGATCTTGCAGGTTTCTCCACGGCCCAGCGAGGAAACTCGTGCAAGGTCCACGCCAGGATGTGGACCTTGCACGATGACGCACCCCAGGACATGAAGGATCGTGCAAGATCGCCGCGAGCTGGCGCAATCGTGCAAGATCCCGGGACTCCACGAAGGGAACGCCGCAGTCTCACCGAGCCAACCGAACTCCAAACGTTCGTATGCCCCACCGAAACTGGCGCAGCCTCGAAGCCGCTGTCGGCACCAGCCCTCGCCGATCACAAAGCCTGCTCCCGCCGCCCCAGGTATGCCGACAGCGGCGACCCGCGTACCGCTGGGGTCAGGTTTTGACTGTCAGGCCGGTGGCGGTGCGGATCGCGTCGGTGAGGGACTCGGTGGCGGTGACGTGGGCGCCCGGCCAGAGGACGCAGCGCGTCGCGCTGCCCTCGACGAGGGTTTCGGCGCCCAGGACCGACTCGGTGGCCTCGCCGGTGATCCGGGCGGACGGGTCGGCCAGGACCCGGCCCGCTGCGGCGTGCAGGTTGGCCTCCAGGTAGTCGGCGGGGGTGCCGGTGTCCAGGTAGAGGCCCTCGTAGGCGATCAACTCGAGGTCTCCGGCGGCTTCGGCGGGGCGCCAGACGGTACGGACCAGGTTGCTGTCGACTTCGGCCAGGTCTTGCACGTAGCGCCACGGGATCAGCGAGAACCCGGCGAAACGTCGGCCGCTGAATCCTCCGGTGTCGCCGGGGAAGCAAGGTTTTGTCAGCATTCGCACGGTTTCGCCAGACCAGTCGTCGAGCATCGCCGCGATGTCCTTGCCCGGGTCGCGGAACGGGTCGTGCAGGTAGGCGTCGGCGTTTCCGACCAGCACTCCGCGGCCGTCGATCCACGGGCGGAGCCGGGCCACGCCGCCGGAGGTGCCGATCGGGCCGTCCGGTTCGACCGAGAGGTGCGCGCGGTCGCCGACGTGGGTGACGATCTGGTCGGCGAGGTAGGCGGCGTTCACCGCCACGGTGGCGGGGCCGGCCAGGCCCAGGCCGGCCAGGCGGCGCAGCGCGTGATCGAGCAGCGGCAGGTTGCCGACCGGGCACAGAGCTTTCGGGACGGTCGCGGTCAGCGGGCGCAGGCGCTGCCCCTCACCGGCGGCCAGCACCACCCCGGCGACAGCGGTCACTGGCCGTCACCGGAAGCCGACGAGCCGGCGGCGGGGGAGCCCGAGACGGGCGCGGCGGAGGGGGAGCCCGAGACCGGCGCGACGGCAGCAGGGGAGCCCGAGACCGGCGCGGGGGAGCCCGAGGGTGGGAAGGGGGAGCTGTAGTCGCCGGCCGGGATCGACGGAGGGAACTCACCGGCCCGGGGCCCGAGGCCGTAGATGCCGAGCAACCGGGCCGTCGGCCAGGTCAGGTCGGGGAGGGCGTCGATCGGGAACCAGCGGGCCTCCAGCACCTCGCCACCGTCCACCGCCAGCTCGGTGCTCGACGCCGGCACCGACCCGAACCAGACGGTGTCGACCACGCCGCCGTTCGGGTGGACGATCGCGTTCGGGTTGCCGGGGGTCAGGTCGCCGGGCTCCACCCGTACACCCGATTCCTCGAAGAGCTCTCGGGCCGCGCCCACCGCGGGCAACTCGCCCCGTTTGAGGATGCCGGCCGGAAGGCCCCAGCCGCGCCCTGGTGGCTGGCGCAGCAGAAGGATGCGTGCCGCCTCCGAATCCCTGATGATCGCCACCGCTCCGACCAGGTATTTCGGTGAAACCAGGCGAGCGATGTGGCGGCGCATCGGGAGGGGCAGCCCGTAGAAGGCCTGATAGGCGAGGCCGCGGATCTGCCGATGAATGTCCACGCGGTAAGGCTAACGGGGGAAACCGCGCGGTTCAGTCCGGGTGGTCGACCAGGGCGATGAGCTGCTCGACCACCGCGTCCGGCTCGAGGCTGCGCTCGCAGACGGCGACCAGCAGCGTCTCCAGATCGGGGTAGCCCATCTCCTCGGCGAGGCGGCGCAGCGGCACCTCGCTGGCCAGGCCCCGGTCGTGTTTGCGCAGAGTGAGGCCGATCGTGGCCCGGCCCAGGCGGACCTTGTCGGCGATGCTGATGCCAGGCTCGTTCGTCTCGTCGAAGTACCTGTTGATCTGCATCTGCGCCTGGCTCGACTTGACGAAGCCGAGCCACTCCTTGCGGGGGCCGCGAGGCGCGTTCGGCTCGGCGTCGACCTGGCCGTCGGTCTCCGAAAAAATCTCCACGACGTCACCGTCGCGGAGAGGGGAGGAGAGCGGAGCGAGACGTCCGTTGATGGTTGCGGCGAGACACTGGTCACCGTGGCGGGGACCCAGCTCGTACGCCAGATCGACCGGCGTGGACTGACTCGGCAACTCGTAGGCGTTGCCGTGGGCGAAGACGGTGATCTGCCCCTCGGCGAGGTCACACCGCAGCGAATCCAGGAACTGCCCCGCGTCGGTGGTGTCCTGCTGCCAGTCGAGCACCCGTTTCAGCCAAGTCAGCTGGTCGGCGCCGGGTGGCTCGTCCGACTCCTTCGGATATCGGTAGCTGGTGGCGACGCCGTACTCCGAGTAGCGGTGCATCGTCTCGGTCCGGATCAGCACCTCGACCAGCTTGCCCTCCGGACCCACCACGGTGGTGTGCAGGGAGCGGTAGAGGTTGTTCTTCGGGGAGGCGATGAAGTCCTTGAAACGGCCCGCCACCGGGCGCCACCGGCCGTGGATCGCGCCGAGAGCCGCGTAGCAGTCGGTGTCCGGACCGTCCACCACGACCGCGATCCGGGGCAGGTCGAGCGGCACCGGGTGGTCGCCGGCGACGGTGTCCTTCCAGATCGAGTAGTAGTGCCGGGGCCGGGCCTGCACCTCGGCCGTCACCTTCTGCCGGCGCAGCGCCGACCGGGCCTTGTGCGAGACGTCGGAGAGATACTCGTCCCAGCCGGGCCGGTTGCGCACGTGCTCGTCGATCCGGGCGAACGAATCCGGCTCCAGGTGGTAGAGCACCACGTCGTCGAGGGACCGCTTGAGAGCCTGGATGCCGAGCCGGTCACAGAGCGGGACCAGCACGTCGAGGGTGGCCGTCGCGATGCGGGCGCGGCTGGCGTTGGACCGGGCGCCCAGCGTGCGCATGTTGTGCAGCCGGTCGGCCAGCTTGATGATCAGGACCCGGACGTCCTTGCCGGCGGCGACGATCATCTTGCGGATCGTCTCGCCCTCGGCGGCCTTGCCGTAATACGCCTTGTCGAACTTGGTCACCCCGTCGACCAGGTGGGCCACCTCGTTGCCGAAGTCGCCCTGCAGCGCCTCCAGCGTGTAGCTGGTGTCCTCGACCGTGTCATGCAGCAGCGCCGCGACCAGGGTGGTGGTGTCCATGCCCAGCTCGGCGCAGATCTGCGCGACCGCGAGCGGGTGGGTGATGTACGGGTCGCCGCTCTTGCGCATCTGACCGCGGTGCATGCTCTCGGCGATCTGGTAGCTGCGGCGCAGGATCGCGACGTCGGCCGAGGCGTGGATGCTGCGGTGTGTGCGGGCCAGCTCGGCGACCGGATCGTCGTCGTTGTTCTGAAAACTCAGCAGCGAGCGCAAGCGCCGGGTGAAGGACGTTTCGGAAGAGCTGGTCGGCATGGCACGACCGAATGCGGCGCCGTGGCCGGCGTCGACGTCCACCCGGACACCCCCTCACCGATCGTCCACGCCCAACCGGTGCGTGGAGTCGCCTCGCGTTTCCATCGCAAGCGAATCATCGGAGAGGGCCGGTCGCCAAGGCCCGGGCCCGCAAATGTGACGAATCATTACGACAGTTGCGCGTGCCTTACAGCCTAAGCGAGCGAGCGTCGTCCAAACGGTCAGTTACCGATAGGCGAACGGACGAGTCTTTACCTGAGACGGCGGCTTCAGCCCTGGTGAGGAGGGTAGAGAAACGCGCCGCGCCACGAACCGGTGACACCCAGTCGCCGGAGGTTTCCACCAAGCGGGTGTCCGGCCTCTCCAGCCACCCGAGGATCCTCTCCGTCTCCTCCGCGGTGGCCGCCGGAACCGGGCCCGCGCCCGGCAGCACCGTCTCGGCTGTGAGCTTCGCCGCGTCGAGCGTCGGCCGCGGATGCTCCCGCGGCGGGGACGTCGCCGCGGCGGCCAGCCGGCCGTGCCGGATCACCGCGATCTCCCAGCCGCCCTTGTCGTCGCGGCGGGCCGCCACCACCTCCGGCAGCCGGGTCAGGGCGTCCAGCCGCTGCATCCGGATCAGGGCGCGCAGCAGGGCGATCAGACGCGACCGGACGACCGCGGCCTCCTCGTAACGCTGCTTCTCGGCGAGGGCGTCGATGCGGGCCAGGATCGCGGCGATCACCGGGCCGGGGTCGCCCGAGGTGGCCGTCCGGAAGGGCAGGGCGGCGCGGAGGTCGTACTCCTCCGGGGTGATCTCGTGCTCGCACGGCGCCGGACAGCGGCCCAGCTCGGCCAGCGCGCAGGCCGGGGTCTTCGAGCGCAGCGAGAGCTTGTGATTGCACTGCCGCAGCGGCACGGCGTCGTAGACGCCGGCCGCGGCCAGCTCGGCCGTCCGCCGCGACGAGAACGGCCCGAGGTAGGTCGCGCCGTCGTCGGCCAGACGCCTGACGACCGACAGACGCGGGTAGGCCTCCGCGGTCAGCTTCAGCCAGACGACCCTCTCGGGATATTTGGAGCGTCGATTGTACGGCGGAGCGTGCGCCGCGATCAGCCGCAGCTCACGGACCTCGGCCTCGAGTGGGTGCGCACACTCCACCGCGTCCACCCGGACCGCCGCGGTGAGCATCTCGGTGGAGATCCGGGAACGCTTCTCGGTGGACGTGAAGTAGGCGCGCACCCGGGTCGCGATGTCGTTCGACTTGCCCACGTAGAGCGGCCGGTCGTCGGCCGCCCGGAAGATGTAGATCCCGGGCACGTGCGGCAGCCCGTCGGCCAGATGCCGCTGACGGCGCTGCGCCGGGGTGACCGCCTTGGCGAACTCGATCGCGTCGCCCAGCGTGTGCACCTTGAAGCTGCCCAGCCGCTCGATCAGCCCGTGCAGCACGTCCACGGTCGCCTTCGCGTCGTCGAGCGCCCGGTGGTTGGGCTGCACCGGCGACCGGAAGAAGTGCGCCAGCGTGCCCAGTTTCCGGTTCGGCACCTCGTCCCTGGTCAGGGCCCGGCGGGCCACCGCCGCGGTGTCCAGCACCCGCGGGTTCGGCCAGGGGTAGCCGTGCCTGGCGCACGCCGCTTTCAGGAAGCCCACGTCGTAGGGCGCGTTGTGTGCCACCAGGACCGCCCCGCGCAGGAACTCCAGCAGGGCCGGCAGCACCGTCTCGATCGGCGGGGCCGGCCGCAGCATCGCCTCGGTGATGCCGGTCAGGACGGTGATGAACGGCGGCAGCGGCTCACCCGGGTTGACCAGCGTCGCGAACTCGCCCAGCCGCTCGCCGGCGCGCACCTTGACCGCCCCGATCTCGGTGATCCCGGCGCCGTCCGGAGCGCCGCCGGTGGTCTCCAGGTCGAGGACCACGAACGTGGTGTCCGCCAGGGACAGCGCCGCCGGATCCACCGAGCCGTCGGCGGACAACAGGGAGTCCAGAGTGCCCTGGACATATGCCGGTTGCGTCACGGGCGGCAACGATAGAGCGGGGGTATGACATGAACAGGGCCCGGGGCAGGAAAAGATCACTTGCTCCACTGGGCTAATCGGTAGTCGCCGGTGTGAGAATGGAAAGATGTCCGCGCTGCTGAACCCTGACGACCGCCCCGAGGAGGAGGCGGTGCCGGAGGGTGCGGACTTCTCGTCTTCGCCGGATCTCTCTTCTCCACCCGATCTCGGGCCCGACCTCGACCTGTCCCTGTCATCGGATCTGGATCTGCTGCCGGCCGCCGGTCTCGACCTGTCGCCCGAGCCGGTGCTCCCGGAGGCCGTCCGGCAGCGGATCACGGTGCTCGCCGCGGCCGCCCTGCCCGGCCTGCCCGCTGACGAGATGCCGGTCCCGCTGCGCCGGGTCGCCCGGTTCGCGCCCAACCGCCGGGCCCGCCTCGGCGGCCGGGACATCGCCGCCCAGCTCGTCGCCGATCCGCTGTTCCGGCAGCGCATCGGCACCCGCATCATGGCCGACGCCGGTGACCTCGGCACCGCCGTGACCAGCGGCGTCGCCCCCGCCGCGGCCGATCCGGTGGAGGTGGCCGCGCTCGCCTACCTGGCCCGGCCGGACGGCTGGCGCGAGCTGATCGCGGCCGCCGGCGACGCGGTCCGGGCCGAGGCCGACAGCGCCGCGGTGACCGCCCAGGTCCGCGCCGCCGAGCAGCGGGCCACCCGGGCCGAGCACGACCGGGCCGTCGCCCGGGTCGAGGCCGACAAACTCCGCGACGAGCTCGCCCGGGTCCGCGAGGAGCTGGGCCAGCTGCGCGAGGAGACACGGACCACGTCGAAGGCCCTGCGCGAGGCGCAGGCGGCGCAGAAACGCGCGACCGACCTGCTGGCCACCGAGAAGGGGCGCGCCACCCGCGCCACCCTCGATCACGAGGCGGAGGTACGCCGTCTGCGTTCCCGCCTGTCCGATGCCGAAGCGGCCGCCGCCACCGGCAAACAGGCCGCCAAGGACGCCCGTGCCGTGGACGACGCCCGCCTCTGGCTGCTCATCGAGACCATCGGGCAGGCCGCCTCCGGGTTGCGCCGTGAGCTGGCCATCGGCCCCGCCGAGAAACTGCCGGCCGATTTCGTCGCGGACACCGCCGCCGACCGGCCCGGCGCGCCCGAGCGGTCCCGGGCCCGCGCCCAGGACACCGACGACCCCGGCCGCCTCGACCAGCTGCTCGCCCTGCCCCGGGCGCACCTGGTCGTCGACGGCTACAACGTCACCAAGCGCGGCTTCGCCGACATGTCCCTCGAGCAGCAGCGCAAACGCCTGATCACCGGCCTCGGCGGGATCGCCGCGCAGACCGGCGACGAGGTCACCGTCGTCTTCGACGGGGCCGAGCGGGTGCACGGGCTGCCGCCGGCGCCCCGCGGGGTGCGGGTGCTCTTCTCCAAGAAGGGCACCACCGCAGACGAGCTGATCCGGCAGCTGGTCCGGGCCGAGCCGCCGGGCCGCCCGGTGGTCGTGGTCTCCTCCGACCGGGAGGTCGCCGACGGGGTCCGGCGGCACGGCGCCTACCCGATGGGCGCGGATTCTCTGCTGCGCCGGCTGTCGCGCTCGTAAAACTGTCATACCCCTCGCTTAGCGTGACTGTCACCGATGGTGGCCGGTCCGTCGCTTGTTCCGGGGCGTGGCCGACCTCCCGATGAGGAGGGGTAATGATCATCGATTGTGGGCGCTGCGCCGAGCGGAGCGTCGATTGCAACGGGTGCCTGGTCAGCGTGCTGATGGACACACCCGATGGCATCGCCGACCTGACCCCGGGCGAGCTGCGGGCGATCGAGATGTTCGAGCTCGCCGGCTTCGAGGTGGAGCTGCTGGAGACCCCGGCGCCCCCGGCTGTGGCCCCGATCTTCCGTCCCGGCCGTGACGTGGCGTGATCAACTTCCCGGCTGCCCCGGCCGTCCGGGGCGGGTGGTGACCCGGATCTCTAGGATTGGTCGCCGGTGAGCACGTTTCGTCGTAACCCCTCGGAGGGTTTGATGTCGGCAGGGGATCAGCGGTGAGCCCGCGGCTGTGGGCCGCCGGCGCGCTCGTCGTGCTGCTGGTTGCCCTGATCGGGTTCGCGGCCGCCACCGTGCCCTGGCATCGTGCGCCCGCGCCGCGCGCCGACCAGCTGGCCGCTCTCGGGCAGCTGCCGGCCGACCAGGTGGCCCGGTCCCGCGCCTTCCACGCCGAGCTGCGCCCCGCCTCCTACGGCGGCATGGTCCTCGGCCTGCTGGTGGCCCTGGCGCTCGGGCTCACCCCGCTCGGCGCGCGCCTGGTCGAGCTGGCCGGCCGCCCGTTCGGCGATCACTGGCTGGCCCGGGCCGTCCTCGGTGGTCTCGCCCTGGCCCTGCTCGCCGAGCTGATCAGCCTGCCGCTGTCGGCCTGGCGGCACACCGTCGTGGTCCGCTACGGCATCTCCACCCAGACCTGGGGCGCGTGGTCCGTCGACCTGCTCAAATCGTTCGGTGTCGGCGCGGTGCTCGGCGCGATCGTGCTGGCCGGCTTCTTCACCGTCACCCACTTCGCGCCACGCTGGTGGTGGGCGTTCGGCGCGGCCGGCGCCGCCGGGCTGGTGGTGCTGCTGTCGTTCGTGCTGCCGGTCGTCGTCGAGCCGATCTTCAACAGGTTCACCCCGATGCCCGACGGCCCACTGCGCGCCGAGTTGCTGGCCCTCGCCGACCGCGACGGGGTCCCGGTCAAGGACGTGCTGGTCGCCGACGCGTCCCGGCGCACCCGGGCGGTCAACGCGTATGTCTCCGGTCTCGGCCCGACCCGCCGCATCGTCGTCTACGACACCATGCTCACCGAGGCCACCCCGGACGAGGTGGTGTCGGTCGCCGCCCACGAGCTCGGCCACGCCAAGGACCAGGACGTGCTGACCGGCACGGTTCTGGGCGCGCTCGGCGCCGCCATCGCCGTGGTCGCCCTCTACCTGCTCGGCGGCTGGCGGTGGCTGCTCGACCTGGCCGCGGTCGACTCGATAGCCGAGCCCCGCGCCATCGGCCTGCTCCTGGCCGTCACCACGGTGGCCGGCCTGGTCGCCGGCCCGGCCCAGTCCTTCGTGTCCCGCCGGGTCGAGGCCCGGGCCGACACCCACGCCCTGACCCTGACCGGCGACGCCTCAACCTTCGAGGCGATGCAGCGCCGCCTCGGCACCGTGAACCTGTCCGACCCCGACCCACCGTCCTGGGAGCACACCATGTTCGCCTCGCACCCGTCCACCGTGCAGCGCATGGCCGCTGCCCGAGCCTGGGCCAGAGGAGACCGCTGATGCCCCGTCCTGCAGTGTCACCGTCCATGACGCGCCGCGCCGGGGGACCGTCCGTCTCCGGCCGGTGCCTGTCGCCGTTAGTGATCCGCTGTGCTGGGGGGCCGTCCGGCCCGGGCCGGTGCCTTCCGCCGTTCGTGATCCGCCGTGCCGGGGGAGGCCGCTGATGGGGCGCACGTTGCTCGTCACCAATGACTTTCCGCCGCGGCCCGGTGGGATTCAGCAGTTCGTGCACAATCTGGCGGTTCGGCAGCCGGCCGGGTCCATCGTGGTCTACTCGTCGACCTGGCGGGGGGCCGCCGAGTTCGACGCCGAGCAGCCGTTCGAAGTGATCCGTGAGCAGACCGGCATGCTCCTGCCGACCCCGGCCGTCGCCCGCCGTGCCGCCGAGCTGGCCCGCGCCAACGACTGCGACCGGGTCCTCTTCGGCGCGGCCGCCCCGCTCGGCCTGCTCGCCCACGGCCTGCGCCGCAACGCCGGCATCGAGCGCGCCGTCGGCATCACCCACGGCCACGAGATCGGCTGGGCCGCCCTGCCCGGCGCGCGTGGCCTGCTCCAGCGGATCGCCCGCGGCAACGACGTCCTCACCTACCTCGGCGAGTACCAGCGCACCCGCCTCGACAAGGCCCTGCACGGCCGGACCGACCTGCGGCGGCTCGCGCCCGGCGTCGACGTCGACAAGTTCCACCCCGGAGTGGACGGGTCGGCTGTCCGCCGGCGCCACGAGCTCGGCGACCGCCCGGTGGTCGTCTGTGTCTCCCGGCTGGTGCCCCGCAAAGGCCAGGACATGCTGATCCGGGCCCTGCCGGAGATCCGCCGCCGCGTCCCCGGGGCCGCTTTGCTGCTGGTCAGCGGCGGCCCCTACCGGAAGACGCTGGAGCGGCTGGCCCGGGAGAACAACGTCGAGTCCGACGTGGTCCTCACCGGTTCCGTCCCGTGGGCCGAACTCCCCGAGCACTACGCGGCGGGCGACGTCTACGCGATGCCCTGCCGCACCCGGGCCGCCGGTTTGGACGTCGAAGGCCTCGGCATCGTCTACCTGGAAGCCTCCGCGACCGGCCTGCCGGTGGTCGGCGGCGATTCCGGCGGCGCCCCCGACGCGGTCCGTGAGGGCGAGACCGGTTACGTGGTCGGCGGCTCCGATGTGCCCGCGATCGCCGCCCGGGTCGCTGAGCTCCTCGCTGACCCGGAGAAGGCGAAGGCGATGGGCAAGACCGGCCGCGCCTGGGTCGAGCAGGAGTGGCGCTGGGAGACCCAGGCCGCCCGCCTCACCGACCTGCTCACACCGCCGAGCTGACCCATGACTCGCGGCCCGCTGAGCTGGCCCGCGGCCCGCGACCCGCGGCTCGCTGAGCTGATCCGCGACCCGCTGAGCTGACTCACGACCGGCGACCCCGCTGAGCTGGCCCGCGACCCGCGAGCTGGCCCGCCACCTGCTGTCGGTGCCCGAGATCGGCAGGGACGCGGTCGGTGCCCGAGATTGGCCGACGGGTGGCTGTTGCGGTGGGTGAGTGGCTGGTTGTGGGTGCTGTTTCAGGGTGGTGGAGAAAGCTCTCACGGCCAGCCGGGTCGCAACGGCGACCGGGGGCTGCTCACTGCCAGCCGGACTGGTTGCTGCTGGACTCGCGGCTGATGCCGGAGCCGGTCTCCGGGTAGGCGCCGAAGCGTTCGTTGTGCAGGTGGGCGAAGAAGTAGCACATCTCCTCGCACTCGGCGTCGATGATCGCCACCGCGGGATCGGCCCGGACCGCTTCGTAGAACTCCCGGCCGGCGGCCACGA
Source organism: Actinoplanes sp. NPDC026670 (assembly GCF_040638175.1). Lineage (NCBI taxonomy): Bacteria > Bacillati > Actinomycetota > Actinomycetes > Micromonosporales > Micromonosporaceae > Actinoplanes > Actinoplanes sp. NPDC026670. The sequence continues at coordinate 66,082 of NZ_JBEZXU010000053.1, read as the reverse complement.
TGAATCCCCGGGCGTAGAGGAAACCGTCATCGGACCCGTCGGTCACCTCGTGGATGTCCTCGCGGTCGATGTCATACAGCTTTCGCTCCAGCACCCGGTCGAGACTGGTCAAATCGGCCGCCGACAGCCCGGCGGAAGCGGCCCGCAGCTGCTCGGTGAACCGGTCGAGCCAGGGATCGAGAGCGTAGAGCGCGTCCTCATCCTCGTCGTCGGGCCGGCTGACCAGGTGGCGCCGGATTGCGGCCGGCTCCGGGCCCAGCCCGGCCCAGGCGGTTTCGATCAGCTGCCAGAAGCGGTCCTCGTCAGCTGCGGTGGGAACGGCGGCGCCGGGTGTCTCGGTGACCATGGCCGGAACGTATCAGCGGGGTACGACAGAAAAGCCGGATACCGCGAACGAGGCCGGCATGAGGGGACTCACCGGCGTGAATGAGTGGGAACGGGGTGGACGTTCCCGGCTCGCGCGGCGTAGTAACGAATGCGGGGCTTCCGGCACGCCGTTCGGCGTGCCGCCCGTGCGTCGCGTGCCCTGTCACGGTCGCGGAGCTCCGGTGCGGGACCCGAGAGGCGGCCGTCGATGCCGGATCCCATCCCTGAGCCCAGTTCCGCCGGCACCGACGCGCCGGCGACATCACCCGCGGCACCAGACGGCAGCGTCACCGACATTCCCGGCCCGGGCGTCAGTGCGGACGGCATTCCCGACCCGGGCGGCAGCGTCGCCGGCACGCCGGACCCCGACCCGGGTGCGGATCCGGACCCTGACCCGGGTGCGGATCCGGACCCTGACTCGGGTGCGGATCCGGACTCGGGTGCGGATCCGGACTCGGGTGCGGACCCGGACTCGGGTGCGGACCCGGACCCGGGTGCGGACCCGGACCCGGGTGTAGGTACGGGGGAGAACGACGGGGCCGTCTCGGCCGACGGGATGCTGGCCGCGCAGGATGACGGGGAGCTGGCGCTGCCCTACTGGCTGACCAGCACCGAGGAGGCGGCCAACACCTCGTTCCCGCAGATGGTCCGGCGGCTGCCGAGGCTGCTGCGGGAAGCCTGGCTGCTGGGCTGGCGGGCCAGCCGGCGGACCACGCTGTCCGTGCTGATCCTTCAGGTGGCGTCCGGCGCGGCCGCCGCAGTCGGCCTGATCAGCGTGGTGGGCGTCCTGGACGGGCTGCTCCAGGCGGGACCGACACCGGAACGGGTGCGGGCAGCCGTACCATCGCTGGTTCTGCTGGTTCTGGCTCTTGCTGTGCGTGGTCTGCTGGCGTCGGCGGCCACGGCAGCGCACGGGCGACTGTCGCCGATGGTCTATGAGGCCGCCGAGATGCGGCTGCTGGATCTGACGACGCGGGTGGATCTGGCGACGTTCGACGATCCGGGGTGGCGCGACGCCATGGAACGGGCCCGGGACCGGGGGATCTTCGCGGCGCAGCAGGTGGTGGATCACGGCATCGAGGTGCTGACCCATCTGGTCGGGCTGGCCGCGGCGGCGAGTGTGCTGGCGGTGCTGCATCCGGTGCTGCTGCCGATGCTGGTGCTCGCGGTGGTGCCGACGGCGTGGGCGGCGGTGCGGTCGGCGAAGCTCGGTTACCGCAGCAAGCTGCGGCTGATCGCGGTCTGGCGGCGGCAGCGGATGCTCGCCTACCTGCTCGCGGCGCGGGAGCCGGCCGCCGAGTTGCGGGCCTTCACGGTACGCCGTTTCCTGCTCACCGAGGTCGGGCGCCTGTTGCGGATCTCCACGCTGGAGGAGATCCGGGTGATCGGGCGGGTGGTCCGGACCAACCTGGCCGGGCAGGCGCTGAGTGGACTGGCGACCGGGCTGGCGTACCTGATGCTGCTGTGGCTGTTGTGGACCGGCCGGATGGAGCTGGCCGCCGCCGGTGGGGCCGCCTACGCGATCAACATCGGGATCGGGAAGCTGACCGAGCTGGCGTTCACCGCGAACCGGGTCTACGAGCAGGGTCTGTACTTCTCGGACTTCCAGGGCTTCTGTGAGATGTCGCTGTCGCATGCCGAGCCGGAGCCGGAGCGGCGGCCGCCCGACGGGTTCCGGGAGATCCGGCTGGACGGGGTGACGTTCAGTTATCCGGACGCCGACCGGCCCGCGGTGAACGGCGTGTCAATGACGCTGGAACGTGGGCAGATCATCGCGCTGGTCGGCGAGAACGGGTCCGGCAAGTCGACGCTGGCGGCCGTGCTGGCCGGGCTCTACCGGCCGCAGAAGGGCACGGTGACCTGGGACGGCGTGGATGTGGCCGGGTTCGGCCCGGAGGCCATGCGCGAGCTGGTGGCGGTGGTGATGCAGGAGCCGACCCGGTGGCCGCTGTCGGCCCGGCTGAACATCGCGATCGGGCGGCACGATCGGCCGGCGACCCTGGCCGCGGTGCAGGAGTCGGCGCGGGCCGGTGACGCGCACGAGTTCGTGGTCGAGCTGCCCCGCCAGTACGAGACGCTGCTGTCCAGACATTTCACCGACGGCGCGGACCTGTCCGGCGGGCAGTGGCAGCGCCTCGCGGTGAGCCGGGCCTTCCACCGGGACGCGCCGCTGCTGATCTGCGACGAGCCGACGGCGAACCTGGACGCGCGAGCCGAGCACGAGGTCTACCGGCGGCTTCGGGACCTGGCCGCCGGCCGGACGGTCGTGCTGATCACGCACCGGATGGCGAGTGTCCGGGAGGCCGACCGGATCTACGTCCTGGATCACGGGGTGGTGGCCGAGGAGGGCGGGCACGAGGAGCTGATGGCGGCGGACGGGCTGTATGCGCAGTTGTTCACCCTGCAGGCCGACGCCTACCGGTCCGAGTGATCGCGTGACACAGTGTTCCTATGGATTTGATAGGCATAGGTGTGGTCGTGATCGTGCTGGTCGCGGGCGTTGCGGCGGGGTTGTGGCGCCGCCGGACCGACGGGCGGCTGGCCGTCGCGCCGGAGGCGAGCGAAGATCGGCGTATGAAGGATCTGCTGGAACGGCTCGGGGTGGAGCCGGGGTCGGCCACGCTGCTCCAGTTCTCCACCGCGTTCTGTGCGCCGTGCCGTGCGGTACGCCGGGTCAGTTCCGAGGTGGCCGCGATGGTGCCCGGGGTCCGGCACGTCGAGGTGGATGCCGAGAGCCACCTCGACGAGGTCCGGGAGCTGGGCATCTGGCGTACGCCTACGTTGCTGATCCTCGACGCCGAGGGCCGTGAGGTCCGCCGCGCGACCGGGGTGCCGACGAAGCCGCACCTGATAGCCGCGCTGGCCGCCATCCTGCCCGCCCAGGTGTGACGGAAGTCCACAAGATCGCGGGGCCGCGGGGCGGTGGCTAGTTTCGGTGGGGGTCGGTGGTCAGGGCTGCCGCCGGGACCGGGTCGGCAGCCGGGAAGTCCGGCTCCTCGGCCGGCCTTCCGGTGCGGGTCAGGCGCCGCGAGCCCGGGACGGCGAGCATCGCGACCGCGGCCGTGAGCAGCACACACGCGCATGCCGTCAGCACCCGGTCGATGCCGAACCGGTCGGCGAGCGGGCTGGCCATCGTGTTGCCCACCGGCATGGCCAGGAACGAGGCCAGGTAGTCCCAGGAGGCGACCCGCCCGAGGAATCGGTGCGGCACGTTCTCCTGGAGTGACGTGTCCCAGGCGACGTCGTAGAAGAGCAGGCCGGCGTACCCGATCACGGCGCCGATCATGATGGCGGCCAGCGTGCCGGGCCACACGTAGCAGAACGCCCACACCGACATCAGCGGCAGCGCCAGCAGGCCGGCCAGCAGCAGCCGCCGCGGCCGGAACCGCATGCCGATCGCCGAGCCGATCACCCCGCCCAGCCCTTCGGCGGCGGCGATCCAGCCGACCGCGTGCGCCCCGCCGAGCCGTTCCATCGCGACGACCTGGACGAGAACCAGGATCACGCCGTTGGCGACGTGGTAGGTGGTGGCGCCGAGCAGGTTGGCCAGCAGCCAGTCGCGGCTGCGGATCTCCCGGAGTCCGGCGGTCAGTTCACCGAGCATGGGGGTACGCGGGCCGCGCGGCGCCCGTACCCGGATCATCGCGGCGGCGACCAGGGAGGCGAGGAAGCTGACCGCGTTGATGGTGAATCCGGCCGGCGCGCCGAAGGTGGCGACGGTGATGCCCGCGGTGGCCGGCCCGGCCACGCCGCACGCCGACTGGAGGAAGCTGAGCGTCGCGTTCGCCTTCTGCCGGTCCTCAGCCGGGACGAGCAGGGGTTTGAGCGAGCTCATGGCCGGGCTGAAGAAGCTGCCGGCGCCGGCCGACACGACGGTGAGCGCGCAGAGCAGGGCCAGGTGGTAGCCGCCGGTGGCGAACATGGCGGCGATGCCGGCGGTGGCGGCGAAGCGGATCAGGTCGGAGGCGACCATGACCCGCTGGGGTTGGAGCCGGTCGGCCCAGATGCCGCCGAAGAGTGTGCCGGCCAGCAGCGTGAGGATGTTCGTCGCCATGACCAGGCCGAAGTCGCGCGCGCCGCCGCCGGTGGCGATCACGGCGACGGCGAGGGCGACGGTCTGGAAGGCATTGCCGAGCCAGGAGAGGCCCTGGCCGATGGCGAGCAGGCGGAAGTCACGAGTCACGGCGGCGACATTAGTTCAGCGTCTAACTATTAGCAATCGAATAGTCAGAAGGGTGGCAGACTGTTCCCATGGAGGACGGTCCCATGGAAGACAGCGTCGACCAGCACGTCGCCCGGTGGGCGAGCTTCTGGAAGAACGAGCCCGCCTTCGCCCCCGAGGTCGAGGGCGCCCTGGTCCGGATGAAGTTCATCCAGCGGTGGATCGACCGCGCCGACCTGGCGATCTTCAACGACGGCTTCACCGTGCAGGACTACAAGACCCTGCATGTCCTGATGGTGCAGCCGTGGCCGACCGAGGCGACCCCGGCGCAGCTGGCCGAGGCGCTGAACGTGACCCGTGCGGCGGTGACCAGCCGGCTCGACCGGCTGGACGAGGCGGGCCTGATCACGCGGCAGATCGACGGCGCCGACCGGCGGCGGGTGATCGTCCGGCCCACCCAGAAGGGCCGGGAAATGTGGAGCAAATACATCTTCAAGGGCATGGCGGTCGACCAGCGGGCGCTCGCCGCACTGGATTTCGAGGAGTTGACGCAGCTCAACGGGCTGCTGCGGAAAGTCCTACTTTCCTTGGAGGAATAATAGGCTTCATGGAACTCGACCCCCGCGGCCAGCGCTTCGCCGCCGTTCTCACCACAGTCGTCATCGCGCTCGTGCTGATCACCGGCTCGGGCTGGCTCGCTCTCGCACAGGCAGTCGTCTTCGCGATCACCGCCTGGGACCCGCGGCGCGGGCCCTATCCGCTGATCTTCCGGGCCGTGGTGCTGCCACGCCTCGGTCCGCCCGCCGAGCGTGAGCCGGCCGCCCCCGTGCGGTTCGCCCAGCTCGTGGGCTTCACCTTCCTGGCCGTCTCCGCCGCGGGTCACCTCACCGGGGTGACTGCGGTCGGCATCACGGCGGCAGCTTTCGGGCTGCTCGCCGCGTTTCTCAACGCAGCTTTCGGGCTCTGCCTGGGCTGCGAGGCGTATATCTTGATTCGGCGTCTGAAATACAGAAACGCCGAATCTGTCTAGATATGTCTAGAATTTGGGAGCGTCCGGCGCTTCCAGCAGGCCCAACCTCAGCGCCGTCATGAGCGCCTGGGCCCGGTTGGCCGCCCCCAGCTTCTCGTAGAGCTTCGAAATGTGGGTCTTCGCTGTCGACTCCGACACGAACAGCTGCTTCGCGATGCCGGCGACACTCATGCCGTCGGCCAGCAGGCGCAGCACCTGACCCTCACGCGGTGAGAGCTGCGGGCCGGACGGGGCGAGCCGCCGCTTCATGGCCTCGGCCAGGTCGGCCGCGGTGAACGCGCTCGGCGCCGACGCCGCGTGCCGGGCAGCCGCCACGACCTCGTCCGCCGGGGCGGTTTTCGGCACGAACGCGCTGGCCCCGGCCTCGAGAGCGCCGAAGAGCTGGTCATCGCCGGCATACATGGTGAGGACCACGATGCCCATGTTGGCGTTGTTCTTCCGCAGGGCGCGGGTCGCCTCCAGGCCACTGCCGTCGGGCAGGCGCAGGTCCATGATCACGACATCCGGTTGCAGGGCGCCGGCCTGGCGCACCGCCTCCGCCGCCGTGGCGGCCTCGCCGACGACCTCGAACTGACGGTCGCGCTCGAATGCGTGTCGCAGCCCCTTACGGATCAGATCGTGATCGTCGACAAGGAGGACCTTGGTGCGCGTCGTCGGCGCAGGACTGGTCGACATGCTCGGGTTACTCCCCTTCTGGAGCTGAAACGCTATCCCGCACGCTATCGCGCCGAGGCGGTGTTCCGAGCACTACAGCGACGGTTGTCCCGCTGGGGTGTCGCGGCGTGATCTTGAGTCGGCCTCGGATGCGTTCGGCGCGTTCCGCCATGATGGTAAGACCGTATCGGCCGTCAGGTCGCGTGTCTGCGAACCCCTTGCCGTCGTCTGATACTTCGATCTCCGCGTAGGGCGGGTCGACTGTGCAGGTCACCCACAGGTTCGAGGCGCCCGCGTGCTTGCGTGCGTTGGTGATCGCCTCCTGGGCGATCCGGAGCAGCTCGGCCTCGGTCGCGGCGGGCAGCCGGGCCGTCGACTCGTCGAAGGTGAAGTGCACCCGGAGCCCGGCGCTGGTGCCGAGGGTCCGCGCATACTCCGCGATGGCCGCGGCCAGGCCACCGTTGCGATCGACCTCGGAGCGCAGCTCGAACAGGCTCAGCCGCAGCTCGGTGATCACCCGGGTCACCTCGGCCCGCAGCGTGCGCAGCTCCTCGGCGGTCTCCTCGGCGCCCTCCGGCAGCGTCGCCTGCGCGTTGTCGATCCCGTAGCCGACCATGACCAGCTCCTGGGCGACGCCGTCGTGGATCTCCCGGGCCAGGCGCTGGCGCTCCTCGTTGGTGGCCAGCGAGCGCACGTCGTCGAAGAGCAGGGCGGCCTCCAGCCGCAGCGAGGCCGGGCCGGTCACCTCGGTCACCGCCTGGACCACCGCGGACGGGTACGCCCCGGAGGCGTCCGTCTCCAGGATGACCAGCCCGATCGTGCGCACCCCGGCGACCAGTGGCACCACCAGCGAGGACACGTCGCCCCCCTGGTGGCTGCGCGCCTGCGACCGGCTCGCGGTCTGTGGCTGCTGGGTGGCCCAGGCGTCGGCGATGCCCGAGTCGGCGTCGAGCGTGGTCTCCCAGTCGACCCGCTCCGCCCCGGTCTGCGCCAGCACCACCAGCCGCCCGCCGCCGCTGGCCGACAGCACCGCCGCCCGGTGGCCCGGCGCGACCACGCGCAGCTCCTCCAGCAGATGCTCGGAGATGCCGCCCGGATCGAGGGTGGCGCCCGGCAGCGAGCGGGCCACGCTGCGCAGCTGGGTCAGCAGGCGGGTGGCCTCGGCGTAGGGCTGCGGCGTCGGGTCCGGCGGCTGGAGCAGCTGCCGCATGGTCTCGGTGGCGAACGTGATGATCGCGCCCTGCACCAGCCACTGGACACAGACGGCGTAGTAGCCCCCGGCCAGCGTGCCGAAGGCGAAGCCGCTGACCGCCATGGTGACCGCGGACGCCCCGAGCAGCGCCATGCCCTCGGTCTGCCGGCGCCGCAGGGCCGCGGTGAGCAGCGGCACGGCGAGGTAGGGCAGGACCGCCTCGGCGCCGAAACCGTTGGTGACCCGGCCGGCCGCATCCGCCGCGTCGGCGACCGAACCGGCCGCCAGGCAGGTCACCACGACCTCGCCGAACCGCCCGAGCGGGGCCAGCACGGCGTGGCCGCGGGCCAGGAAGGAGGGCGCGGCCGCGACCGCCAGCAGGGCGATCCAGCCGAGCTGGGCGGCGCTGCCGGTGAACGCGTAGGTCAGGGCGGCGACCAGCACGAGCATGACGGCGCGGGCCGCGGCTTCGGCCGGTCGGATGCGCACGGAACCACTGGCGAGTGCTGGCACGTGACGGATGGTATCGGGAGAGACCGGCATCGGCTCGCCGCGTGCTGCCCGGGAGGGTGTTGCACCCCTGACGGACGACCGCCCCGCCCGCGCGATCGGTCGTGCCCGGCGGGTAGCCTCGCGTACATGGCGGACACCTCGACACAGTCGATTCAGGTCCATGCGCCCCTGGCCCGGGTGGCGGCGGTGATCTGCGACTTCGCGCGCTACCCCGAGTGGGCGGAGTCGATCAAGAAGGTGGAGGTCCTCGAGCGGTATGAGGACGACTACGCCGCGCAGGTGCGGTTCCAGATCGATGCCACGGTGCTGATCGACGAGTACACGTTGGAGTACGCGTACGCCGACGATCTGTCCCGGATCGAGTGGAGCCTGGTCGAGCCGTCGAAGACGCAGCGTTCCCAGGAGGGGTCCTACGACCTGGTGGAGAACGCGGACGGCAGCACCACCGTGACGTACACCCTTGCGGTGGATCTCGCGATCGGAATGCTGGGCATGTTCCGCCGCAAGGCTGAGAAAATGATCATGGATACGGCGCTGAAGGAGCTCAAGCGCCGTGTCGAGAGCCTGCCCGCGGCCTGAGCCGCCGGCCGAGGGGAGCGGAGATGCCCGGATCAGCTCGTGAGGAGGCCGAACGGCTGGTCGCGGCGATCCTCGCGCGGACCTCGGCGGGCGGCGGCCCGGCGGACGCGTTCGGTCTCCTGGGCGAGTCGGTCGCCGGCCTGATCGGCGTCCTCAACCGGGACGACCTGTCCACCGGCAGCGCCGAGTGCTGTGTGTGCCCGGTCTGCAAGGCGATCGCGGCCGTCCGCGACCCCAGCCCGGAGACCGCCGAGCGGCTGGCCGCCAGCGCCGGGGACATCGCGACCGGGGTGGCCGGCCTGATGCGCGCCTTCTCGTCGATGGCGGCCGAGCGCCCGCGGACCCCGGCGCCGCGCAGCCGTCCCGCGCCCGCCGCTGCCTCGCCGTCGTCGTCGGACCACGCCTGGTCCGCGGCCACCCGGACGGCGGACGCCGCGACCCGGGCGGCGGGCCCGGCGGAGGAGGTGGCCGGCGAGGCGCCCACGCCCGGCGTGGAGACCGACCCGTGGGCCGCCGCCAGCGCCGCCGACGCCCGGGAGGCGGCCGCCGCGGCCCGGGCCCGTGCCGCCGCGGCCGAGGAGGCGGTGGCACGCGCCGTCGAGCAGGCGAGAAGGGCCCGCGCCGCCGGGACCCCGGACCGTGGAGCCGCGGCCCCGGTTGCCGGAGGATCACGGACGGGCGGCGACGTGTGGGCCATGGCCACGGCTGTGGAGGTGGCCGCAGACGACGCGGCCGAGCCCCGTAGCGTGGATCATGAGCTGGGCGCTTCGGCGCCCGAGGACCGTGAGCCGGGCCAGGGCGACGACGCCCGTCCCGGCGCTGCGGTGTGAACTGTTTGCAGAGGGGACGGGCAGCGTGACGCTGACCATCGGAATCGACGTCGGCGGCACCAAGGTCGCCGGTGGTGTCGTCGACGAGCTGGGCAACGTGCTCGCGTCCAACCGGCGGCCGACGCCGGCGGACGACCCGGCCGGCACCCGCGACACGATCGTCGAGGTGGCCGCCGAGCTGGTGGAGCAGTACCCGCAGGCGACCGCGATCGGGATCGGCGCCGCCGCGTGGATCGACGCCACCGGCTCGACGGTGCTGTTCGCGCCGAACCTGGCCTGGCGGGACGAGCCGCTGCGCGATTACGTGGGCAAGGCGACCGGCCTGCCCGTGGTGCTCGACAACGACGCCAACGTCGCCGCCTGGGCGGAGTTCCGGTTCGGGGTCGGCAAGCACGCCGAGTCGATGGTGATGATCACGGTGGGCACCGGCATCGGCGGCGCGATCGTGGTCAACGGCAACCTGTGGCGCGGCGCCAACGGCATCGCCGCCGAGCTGGGGCACATCCAGTCGGTTCCGGACGGGCACCCGTGCGGCTGCGGCCGGCTCGGCTGCCTGGAGCAGTACGCGAGCGGCAACGCCCTGGTCCGGTTCGGCCGGGCCGGCGCGCGACAGGAGCCGGAGCGGGCTGCCAAGCTGCTCGAACTGGCCGGTGGCGACGCCCTGGCGATCACCGGCCGGCAGATCACCGAGGCGGCCCGCTCCGGCGACGGGGTCGCGATGGACGCCTTCGCCCAGGTCGGTTACTGGCTCGGGGTGGCGCTGGCCGACCTCGCGCAGAGCCTGGACCCGCAGATCATGGTGATCGGCGGCGGCGTGATCGACGCGGGGCCGCTGCTCATGGGGCCGCTCGAACGCACGTACCGGGAGCAGCTCGCCAACCGTGACCGCTTCCCGGTCGCCGAGATCCACGCGGCCCGGATGGGCAACGCCGCCGGTGTGGTCGGCGCGGCCGACCTGGCCCGGCGCGGCTGAGGACGACGGGGATGTCCGGGGTCCCGCTGCGGGTGGTCAGCTACAACGTCCACGGGCTGCGGGACGACCGGGCCGCGCTGACCGGCCTGGTCCGTGACCTGGCCCCGGACGTCCTCGTCGTGCAGGAGGCGCCGCGCCGGTTCCGGTGGCGGCAGAAATGCGCCCTGCTCGCCTCCGAGACCGGCCTGGTGGTGGCGGCCGGCGGCCTGCCGTCGCTGGGCAACCTGCTGCTGGTCAGCCTGCGGGTGGCGATCCGCCGGACCTGGTGCATGCGTTACCCGCTCACCCCGGGCCGGCACCTGCGGGGCGCCGTCTTCGCCGAGGGCGCGGTGCGTGGCGCCACCTTCACCGTCTCCGGGTCGCACCTGGCCACCGACGCGAACGAGCGGCCGTCGCAGGCGCAGCACTGGAAGACCGAGCTGGACAAGCTCGACGGCCCGGTGATCGTCGCCGCAGATCTCAACGAGGGCCCCGGCGGCGGCGCCTGGCGGATGGTCGAGGACGGGCTGCTCGGCTCGACGGCCGACGTGCCCACCTTCCCGTCCGTGGCGCCCAGCCGGCGCATCGACGGGCTCTTCGTCAGCCCCGGCGTGACCATCGAACGTTACGAGATCATCTCGACCGAGCAGGCACGCGTCGCGAGTGATCATTTACCGATCGTCGCGGACCTTTTGCTCCCTTCCTCCTAGGCTCGCCGTCTGCGAGGATCGCCGGGTGCAAGACTCCCCGGACCTCGGAGACCGTGGCGGCGCCGTCTGCGTCGTCGGCGCCGGCGCCAGCGGCCTGACCGCCATCAAGAACCTGCGTGAGCTGGGCTTCGCGGTCGACTGTTATGAGCGTGAGACCTCGGTCGGCGGCGCCTGGAACTGGCGGCACGACCGCAGCCCGGTCTATGCCGGCGCCCATCTGATCTCGTCCCGGCCGCTCACCGAGTTCCCCGACTTCCCGATGCCGGACACCTGGCCCGACTACCCGCACCACAGTCAGGTCCTCGAATACCTGGAGCGCTACGCGAAGCACTTCGGGCTGGGCGAGCACATCTGGTACGGCATGGAGGTCAAGTCGATCGTCCCGGTCGGCGACGGCCGCTGGGACGTGACCATCCAGTCGACCGGCGGCGGCACGTCCCGGGTGCAGCGGTACGCCGCCGTGGTGATCGCCAACGGGCACAACTGGGCGCCTGTCGCCCCGGAGATCCCCGGTGCCTTCAACGGCCAGGTGATCCACGCCGGCGCCTACAAGGAGCCGTCCCGCCTGCGTGGCCGCCGGGTGCTGGTGATCGGCGGCGGCAACACCGGCTGCGACATCGCGGTCGAGGCGGCCCAGCACGCCACCCGGGTGTGGCACTCGACCCGGCGTGGCTACTGGTACTTCCCGAAGTACCTCGGCAACCGCCCGGCCGACCAGGTCTACCACCGCCGGATGTCCACGTGGCTGCGGGACCGCCGGTTCCGGAGGTCGGCCGCCGACCTGACCCGCTGGGGCGTCCCCGCGCCCGACCACGCCCCGCTGGAGAGCCACCCGATCGTCAACGGCCTGCTGCCGCACTACCTGGGCCACGGGCGGATCGAGGCGGTGCCCGACGTGACCCGCTACGACGGCGCGTCGGTCGAGCTGTCCGACGGCCGGCGGATCGAGCCGGAGCTGGTGATCACCGCGACCGGCTACCGTCCGCGGTTCGACTTCCTCGCCCCGGAGCTGCTCGACATCGACGAGGACGGCCGCCCCGACCTGCACCTGCACGCGTTCGCCCGCAAGCACCCGACGCTCGCCGTGGTCGGGCTGGTCCAGCCGTCGGCCGGGCTGTTCCCGCTGGCGCACTGGCAGAGCGTCGCGGTGGCCCGCTGGCTGCGGTTGCGCGACACCGACCCGGAGAAGGCCGGGCTGGTGCAGCGGGAGGAGTCGCAGCGCCCGCTGGCGTCCTGGTCCCGCCGGAAGGTGGTGCCGACGCAGAGGCACTGGTTCGAGGTCGACCACGTCGACTACCTGAAGGCCGTGGAGAGCCTGTTGACCCGAATGGAATCGGCGAAGTGAGCGCGCTGCTGCGATTCGAGGACTGGTCCGACCCGGTCCCGGCGGCCGAGCGGGAGGTCGTCTCCCAGTTGCCCGACGAGGACCAGGGCCGTCCGCCGCTGCTGTTCGTGCCGGGCCTCGGCCACGGCGCCTGGGCGTTCGCCGAGCACTGGATCGGGCACGCCGCGAGCCGCGGGTTCCCGGCCCACGCGGTCAATCCGCGTCCGGACGGCGATCTGCGGGCCCAGGCGCACGACGTGGTCCAGGTGGCGGCCTCGCTGCCGCGCCAGACCGTGCTGATCGGCCACGGCACCGGCAGCCGTGTGGTGGCCCGGGCGCTGGGCCGTTACCCGGCCCGTGCGGCGGTCCTGATCGCGCCGGTGCTGGACGGCTGGGCGGCTCTGGGGGCGGCGCTGCGCAGCAACCCGGCCGGGACCGTGCCGGCCCTGTTCGGCGGCCGGCTGAAGTTCTCCGGACGGCAGCTGTTCGGGCCGGACCTGCCGCCCGAGGAGGCGGCCGCGCACCTGGAGCGGATCGGCGCCCGCCCGCGGGCCGAGCTGTTCGCCCGGGACGGCCTGCCCGAGCCGGTCGGCGGGCCGCCCGTGCTGGTGGTGGGCAGCCCGGACGACCGGGTGGTGCCGCGACCCGCCCTGGACCGGGCAGCGGTCCGTTACGGCGGCGCTCCGCTGCTCTTCCCGGGCATGGGCCACTACCTGATGCTCGAGACGAAATGGGCCGAGCCGATCGACGCGATCCTGGACTGGCTGGACAAGGAGATACCGCAAGCGGGCTAGCGCCGGCGGGCCAGCGGCGGCAGCCGTTCCGCGAGCCGGCCGGTGTGGTCCAGCGCGGTCAGGTAGTCGCGCGCCCACGCCATGATGTCGTGGCCGGCCAGGTGCCGCCGCATGGCCGTCATCCGGGCGGTCAGGTCGGCGCTGTCCGCCTCCATCGCCCGCAGCAGGGTCTGCTTGAGCCCGTCCACGTCGTGCGGGTTCACCAGGAACGCCTGCTCCAGCTCGGCGGCCGCCCCGGCGAACTCGCTGAGCACCAGGGCGCCGGTGCCGTCCTCCCGGGCCGCCACGAACTCCTTGGCGACCAGGTTCATCCCGTCCCGCAGCGGGGTCACCACCATGACGTCGGCGGTCTGGTAGAGGGCGGCCAGCTGGGCCCGGGCGAACGGCTGGTTCAGGTAGTGGATGGCCGGCTCGCCGACCCGGCCGAACTCGCCGTTGATCCGGCCGACCTCACCCTCGATCCGGTCCCGCAGGCCGCGGTAGCTCTCCACCCGTTCCCGGCTGGGCACCGCCACCTGGACCATCACCGTGTCCCGCACCTTCACGAAACCGTCCCGCAGCAACTCGCTGTACGCCGTGAGCCGGTGCTCGATGCCCTTGGTCCAGTCCAGCCGGTCGACGCTGAGCAGCACCCGTTTCGGCTGCCCCAGGTCGTGCCGCAGCTGCCGGGAGTGGGTGACCACGTCCGGCCGGGTGGCCAGCGCCCGCATCTCGGCCACGTCGATGGAGACCGGGAACGCCCCGGTGCGCACGGTCCGCCCGTCGATGGTGATGGCGCGGTCGGTGGCCTCCACCTGGAGCAGCTTCTTGGCCAGCTGGGCGACGTTGTGGGCGGCCTGCTCCCGCTGGAAGCCGACCAGGTCGGCGCCGAGCATCCCGCGCAGCAGCTCGACCCGGCGGGGGAGCTGCATGTACAGCTCGGGCGGCGGGAACGGCACGTGCAGGAAGAACCCGATCAGCAGGTCCGGCCGCAGCTCCCGGAGCATCGCCGGAACCAGCTGGAGGTGGTAGTCCTGCACCCAGACGGCGGCGCCGGGCTCGGCCACCTCGGCGGCGGCCTCGGCGAACCGCCGGTTCACCGTCCGGTACGTCTCCCACCAGCCCCGATCGAACACCGGCTGCTGCACCGCGTCGTGGTAGAGCGGCCACAGGGTCGAGTTGGCGAACCCCTCGTAGTAGCCGCGCAGCTCCTCCTCGGTCAGTGCCACGGGCCGTAACCGCAGGCTGCCGAGGTCGGGCAGGGCCGGGGCCGGACCGACCCCGCCGGCCCAGCCGACCCAGGTGGCGGGGGTCTGCTCGAGGATCGCGTGCAGGGCGCTGGCCAGGCCACCTGGGCTGCGGCGCCACTCGCAGGCGCCGTCCGGGGCGGCGCTGTCATCCAGGGGCAGTCGGTTGGCGATGACGACGAGCGAACTCTGACGCATCACCGTAGGTTACTGCTCGAACACCTACGTCTGTCTATACGACGGCGCCGTCGTCGAATTCGTCGTCGTCATCGCCGGAGCGCAGCCGCCAGACCAGCGTGGCCGCCCCGCCGATGATCGCGGCGAATCCGAGAACCTGGACCAGGTTGGAGTCGACCGGGAGCAGCCGGGGGAACAGGAACAGCACGAAGCCGATCGTGATGCCCAGCAGAGCCGCCACCGCGTATTTCGAGATGCGCGGCAGGGGTGGGGGAGGGGGCGGGACATATCGCTCGTCCTCGTCGTCCTCAGCGGGCAGGCCGGCGCCGAACGTGTCGAGTCCGTAGAGGATCGACGGCTCGTCTTTCGGATCGGTGCGACGCCGGTTGTGCGGCGTGCCCTCCTCGGTGATCGAGCGGATCGGCGGGGGCGGCGGGCCGGGGTCGTCCTCGGCGGCCGGCCACGGTGTCGTCTCGGCGTCGACGGTGGTGTGGAACCCCGCGATGATCTTGGCCCACTCCTCGTCCACCTCGGCCTGCGGCTTCGGGGTGGGCGCCGGCGGCGCGGGCGGGGTGGGCGGTGCTCCGCCGGTCACCTTCTGCAGGTGCTCCTTGGCGGTCTCCAGATGAGCGCGATCCACGAACAGCCGGTCGACCGGCCGCGCAGGCAGGGTCGTCGCCCGCAGGACCGGATTGAGATCGGCCGTCGGCTGAAGGTACGCCGCTATGCCGCCGGCTGCGAGAACGTCGAGCAGATGCTCGCCGATACGTGGATCGACATCTCCCGCCGCCGCGAAGTCGGCGGCGTCGAGCCCGTTGTCGCGCCGCCCGCGACGGGCGCCACCCGCTGTCACCGATGCACACCCCCTTGCCGACCGTGCCTTGAATGGTGACACGGCAGGCACCCGTTGCGGGAGTGCGTTGTGGCGCGCCGCTCCCGCTTCGTACGCTTCCTGTCGCCCCAAACGCACGGTGGCATCCGTCGAAAGGACGTCAGTGTTCTACTGGCTGCTGAAGTTGGTGGTCCTCGGGCCGGTCCTGAAGCTCGTCTTCCGCCCCAAGGTGGAGGGCCTGCAGAACGTGCCCCGATCCGGTCCGGTCATTCTCGCCTGCAACCACCTCTCGTTCTCTGACTCGATCTTCACCCCGCTGATCATGCGGCGGAAAGTGACCTTCGTCGCCAAGGCCGAATACTTCACCGGCAAGGGGATCAAGGGCTGGTTCTCGCGGATGTTCTTCACCGGCGCGGGGACGATCCCGGTGGACCGTTCGGGTGGGGAGGCCGCCCAGGCGGCTCTGGACACGCTGCTGCGCGTCCTGAAGGAGGGCAACATCGCGGGCATCTACCCGGAGGGCACCCGCTCGCCCGACGGGCGGCTCTACCGCGGCAAGACCGGGGTGGCCCGGCTGGCCCTGGAGAGCGGCGCTGTGGTCGTCCCGGTGGCCCTGCTGAACACCGACGAGATCCAGCCCACCGGCACGCTGATCCCGGCGGTGAAGCGGGTCCGGATCCGGATCGGCAAGCCGCTCGACTTCTCCCGCTACGCCGACCAGCGCGGCGACCGGTTCGTGGAGCGGGCGATCACCGACGAGATCATGTACGAGCTGATGGCCCTCTCCGGCCGCGAGTACGTCGACGTCTACGCGTCCACGCTGAAGACGGCCGCCTAGCCGGTCATCCCGGCCCGGCGGCGGAGGGCCTGCACATCGGTGACGACGATGCGCCGGCCCTCGGTGCGCAGCCAGCCCCGGCTCGCGAAGGAGCCGATCGCCTGGTTGACGCTCTGCCGGGAGCCGCCGGCCATCTCGGCGAGCTGGCTCTGGTTGAGCTCGATGGTGATCATCGGCGCCTGGCTCTCGCCGGAGAGCCGGACCAGGGTCTTGGCCACCCGGCCGGGCAGGTCGAGGAAGACGTGATCGGCGTTCTGCTCGGTGAGCCGCCGGATCAGGCCGCCGACCGAGCGCATCACCGCGTCCAGGATGCGCGGGTTGGAGTGCACCAGCTCCATGAAGGCGACCCGGGACAGCGACAGCGCCTGCGAGTCCTCGATGGCCTCGGCGGAGGCGCTGCGGGTGGAGGCGTCCAGCAGGGACACCTCGCCGAGCACGTCGGGTGGTCGGACCACGGTGAGGACGGCGCGCTCGCCGGTCGGGGCGGTCCGGAAGACGGCGACGGCGCCCCGCTTCATGATGATCAGCGAGTCGCCGGGGTCGTGCTCGACGAAGAGGATCTGCCCCTTGCGGTAGTGGCGTGGCACTGCCGCGGCGATGACGCGCTGGCGCACCTCCGGCTCCAGACCGGCGAACATGTCCACACCGGTGAGCGCGTCGCCGGGATCCGGCATGCGATGGTCCACGGCGCTATCCCCTCCCCCGGTGAGGACACGCCGACGGCCGACGGCGCCGGCCCCACGACGCGAACGATCACTCTTAGCACGAAGCGTGCTCCGAACGCCATTTTCAAAACGGACATTGAAGCTTGCCTCGTACGATCATGTCCCTTCGGTTGCGTTCTGTAAACCGTCAATCTCTCTGAGTTACTGTCGCCCTGTCTGTCCGTCGTATTGGCGGCAAGTGTCGAGATAATCCCGCGGTGCCGGATGACGACTTTCTTCGATCGACGCTGCGTGACCAGTGGCACCTGTATCCGTCAGCGGCGGCCGAGCTTCCGCTGACCCTCCTGTCGCGTGGATGGGAGTTCGTCGCGGGCGGCGAGCCCTACGTGGCGCGACTGGTCGACATCGGCGCCCGGCACCGGATGGAGGCCGGCCTGGCGGTCGCCATGTACCTGCGCGCGCACCGGATCGACGCGGGGGAGCCGGTCCGCACCCTCGGCGGCGCGCTGACCGTGGCCACCCCGTACGGCGCGCTCGCCGTCCTGCGCCGCATCCCGGGCCGGCGTCTCGACGGACGGGACCCGATCGACCAGCAGTGGTGGGGTGAGCGCTTGGGCGCCGTACACCATGTCCTGCGGGGTTTTCGGCATCCGGGCCTGCGGCCGTGGCAGCCTCTCGACCCGGACGGATCGCATCTCGATGCGGAGCCCTGGCTCCGCGGGACGGTGACCGCCGCGCTCACCGCCGCGACCCGGCTCACGGTGACCGACCACCTCACGTCCGGGGTGCTGCACGGCGACCCGGCGCCGGAGATGTTCCTGCTCGATCCGGCGACCGGCCGGTCCGGCCTGCTGTACTGCGGGGCCGGCGGCACCGGGCCGCTGGTCCACGACGTGGCCGCCGCGGTCGCCTACGCGGGTGGCGTGGACCAGGCCGGCGAGTTCCTGGACGGCTACCTCGCGGCCGGGCCGGTCGGCGCCGACGAACTGGAGGCCGCCCTGCCGGTGCTGCTGCGGCTGCGCTGGGCGCTACAGGCCGACCTGTCCGCCCGCCGGGACTGCCCGCACGGCCTCGGCAAGGCCAGGGCGGCCCTGGAGTCCATGCCCGGATGACGATGGGCGAGGATGGGCGGGATGCCATACCGCTATTTCTATGACTGTGAATTCATCGAGGACGGCCGGATCGTCGATCTGGTCTCGATCGGTGTCGTCGACGAGTTCGGCCGTGAGTTCTACGCGGTCAGCACCGAGTTCGACGACTCCCGCGCCGTGCCCTGGGTGCGCCGCAACGTCCTGGACAAGCTCCCCTCGCCGTCCGACAAGGCGTGGCGCAGCCGCGAGCGGATCCGCGAGGATCTCTACGAGTTCCTGACCGAGCCGATCCGTGGCCGGGGCGAGCAGATGGAGCTCTGGGCGTGGTATGCGGCGTATGACCACGTGGCGCTCGCCCAGCTGTGGGGCGCGATGCCGGCCCTGCCCCGGGAGATCCCCCGGTTCACCAAGGACCTGCGCCAGCGCTGGGACGATCTGGGCCGCCCGCACCTGCCGGAGATGGCCGGCCGGCACGACGCCCTGGTCGACGCCAAGCACAACCTGGCCCGGTGGAACGCTATGACCGCGACGAGCGCATCGGGGGGACACAGCCCCGCATGACGGCCTGGACGTCGGTGTCGGTCGGCTCGGCGCCGAGCACCCCGTTGTCCGGCCGGGCCCGCAGGCCGTCGATCACCAGCTCCAGATAGCGCTCGTAAAGGCCCGGCCGGCACCCCTCGCTGTGCTGGGCCATTTCGGTCACCATGGCCATGATGATCGGGAAGTCGTGAAACCCGGCGTCCAGTCGTAGCGTGCCCTCGGCGTGGGCCCGCTCCATCAGTTGCTCCAGCAGCGGCACGATCTGCTCGCCGGCCTGCTTGAAATGCTGCTCGCCCATGCTCAGGGCGGCGTCACGCAGCCCGCGGTCGGCGGCGTGCCAGCGTGCCGAGGTGCGCAGGAAGCCGGTCAGCCCGGCCCAGGCGGAAGGTGCCGTGAGGGCCTCCTCGGCCAGCGTGACCAGGGCTTCCAGGCGGTCGGTGAAGACCGCGTCGATCAGCTCCTCCTTTGTCGGGAAGCGCCGGTAGACGGTGCCCACGCCGACCCCCGCGTGATGGGCCACATCGTCCAGCGTGGCGGCGAATCCCCTGGTCGCGAAGACCTCACCGGCGGCTTCGACGATCCGTTCCCGGTTGCGCTGCGCGTCGCGGCGAAGTGGCATGTGGCCAAGCCTACAACTAAGTGGAGGTAACTCCTCAACTTCTCCTGCTAGCCTGCCGAAGTGGAGGACGGACCTCAACTTAGCTTCGGAAGGCACCGCGCATATGAGCAGCACCGTTATTGATCGGCCACAGCCCGTACAACGTGAGACCGGGCGGTGGTGGGCTCTCGTGGTGCTGGCCCTGGCCCAGCTGATGGTGGTGCTGGACGCCACGATCGTGAACATCGCGCTGCCCACCGCCCAGGCCGACATCGGCTTCTCGGACGCCGACCGGCAGTGGGTCGTCACCGGCTACGCGCTCGCCTTCGGCAGTCTCCTGCTGCTCGGCGGCCGGCTGTCCGACTTCTTCGGCCGCAAGCGGATGTTCCTCATCGGCCTGGTCGGTTTCGCCCTCGCCTCGGCGCTCGGCGGCGCCGCCGGCAGCCTGGAGATGCTGATCGTGGCCCGTGCGCTGCAGGGCGCGTTCGGTGCGGCGCTGGCCCCGGCCGCGCTCTCGCTGCTCTCCACCACGTTCACCGAGCCCGCCGAGCGCGGCAAGGCGTTCGGCATCTTCGGCGCCATCTCCGGCGCCGGCGGCGGCATCGGCCTGCTGCTCGGCGGCGTCCTCACCGAGTACGCCTCGTGGCGCTGGTGCCTCTACGTCAACCTGGTGATCGCCGCCATCGCGGTGGCCGGCGCCATGATCAAGCTCAAGGACGAGCCGGTCGCGGCCCACGGCAAGATCGACATCCCGGGCACGATCGCCGCCGTCGTCGGCCTGGTCGGCCTGGTCTACGGCCTCGGCAAGGCGGAGACCGACGGCTGGACCGCCGGCTGGACCCTCGGCCCGATCGCCGTCGGCGTGGTCGCGCTGATCGCGTTCGTGCTGATCGAGCGCCGGGTGGACAACCCGCTGCTCCCGCTGCGCGTCGTCCTGGACCGCAACCGCGGCGGCTCGTACGCCTCGATCGCGATCGCCGGCGCCGGCATGTTCGGCATCTTCCTGTTCCTCACCTACTTCCTGACCACGGTGCTCCAGTTCACCCCGGTCAAGACCGGTCTCGCGTTCCTGCCGATGCTCGGTTCGGTCATGCTCACCGCCACCACGGCCGGCTCGTTCCTGGCCCCGAAGGTCGGCCCGCGCCCGCTCGTCCCGGTCGGCGCCCTGGTCGCGGCGGGCGGCATGCTCTTCCTGACCCGCCTCGACCTCGACTCCACCTACGCCTCAGGCGTCCTCCCCGGCCTGATCATCATCGGTCTCGGCCTCGGCCTGGTCTTCGCGCCCACCCAGAACGCCGCCACCTCAGGCGTCGAACACCGCGACGCCGGCGTCGCCTCCGCGATGATCAACACGGTCCAGCAGATCGGCGGCTCGATCGGCACCGCGCTGCTCAGCTCCTTCTACGCCACCGCGATCACCGACTACATGGCCGGCAAGCCCGCCGAGGCCATGCCGATGGCCCTGATCAGCGGATACCACACGGTCTTCTGGTGGTCGGCCGGCTTCTTCGTGCTCGCCGCCGTGGTCGCCGCGTTCCTCTTCCGCACCGGCCCCCTCGACGTCGACCCCGACGCGCCGCCCGCGATGGCCCACTGAAAAACCCGCCCGCCCGGCACCGTTTCCTTCGGTGCCGGGCCTTTTTCTGGTACGGCCAGACACCCGTCAACCGCAACCACGCCTGCCACACCTACGACGCGAGGCAGGCGACGCTCCCGGCCGAACCGCGACCGCCGGGCCGGATGCGCCACTCACCGCTACCCCGGACCCGCGTGCCGAGGCCCTGCCCGGCCGGCGATCGTGAAGCGGCCGGCCGTGACCGTTGTCTCGCGCACTCCGAGAGAGCGGTCAGGCCCAGCCGGGTGCTGCGGTCAGGGCTTAGTTGATCTTGCGCGATTCCCCGGCCGGCCGAGATCTTGCACGATTGTTCCGGCCCGCCGTGATCTTGCGCGCTTCTGCTGGCCCCCCCGTGATCTTGCACGCTTCTCCTGGCCCGCCGTGATCTTGCACGCTTCTCCTGGTCGGCCATGATCTTGCATGCTTCTTCCGGTCCTGGCGTGCATCCACGTGCAAGAACCACTTCGCGGCCTGGATCTTGCAAGTAATGCCCTGCCCGAACGCGGAATAGCCTGCAAGATCGGCCCGAGGGTGCACTTTCGTGCAAGATCCACCGCTGACCGAAAGGTCCGCGTGGTGATGTGTGGCGCGGTTTCGGACCACAGGTCGCCACGCGGTGGTCGTGCCGGTCTGACGTGTGACGCGGTCCAGACCGCGGGTCGGCACGCGGCCGGTGGGTCCGGTTCGTGTGGTGATTTGAGGTGTGGATCGGGCCGCAGGTCGGCACGCGGTGGGTGGGTCCGGTTTGTGTGGTGATCTGGGGTGTGGGTCGGACCGCGGGTCGGCACGCGGCGGGTGGGTCCGGGTTCGTGTGGTGATTCGAGGTGTGGATTGGACCGCAGGTCGGCACACGGCGGGTGGGTCTGCGGGGCTGGCTGGGGTGGAGACGTGGAGGCGGCCGGCGGGGGGGGGGGGCCGCGCCCCGGGGAGTAGGCCCCGGGGGGGGGGGGGGGGGGGGGGGGGGGGGGGGGGGGGGGGGGGGGTGGGGGGGGGCGGGGGGGGGGGCCCCCCGCCTCTCCGCTGACTGTCAGCCCAGATGCAGGCCGTGGCTGTCGGGGAACAGTGGGTTGGCGGTGTCGTTCGGGACGTCCTCGCGGGAGGCCTCCACCTCGGCCATCGAGGACGGGAGTTCGAACGGGAGCGTCCCGGTGGCGGGGCAGCGGCCGAACAGCACGTCCAGCAGGGCCTCGTCCGAGGAGCCGAAGCTGCCGGTCAGGGCCGCCGCCGTCGAGGCCAGCGGGGTGAGGACGGCCGGGCGGTCGAGCCAGACGTCGACGACCGTGGGCAGGGTGGCGGTCAGTTCCAGGACGGGGGCCAGTTCGTCGGGGGTCCACTCTAGGCGTCCGGCGTGGAAGAACGTCTCGAACCCGCCGCCGCGCGGTTCGAAGGGCGCCGCCCGCCGGACGATCGCGACGTCGGCGGCCGCCGGGTCGTCGACGACCTTCGCGTATCCGGCGGCCACCACCGGGT
The DNA here is from genome assembly GCF_040638175.1 of Actinoplanes sp. NPDC026670. Lineage (NCBI taxonomy): Bacteria > Bacillati > Actinomycetota > Actinomycetes > Micromonosporales > Micromonosporaceae > Actinoplanes > Actinoplanes sp. NPDC026670. Next base: position 43,924 of record NZ_JBEZXU010000053.1, on the reverse strand, counting down.
CGACGCCGTCCAGGTACACCGCGATCCCCTCGGCCAGCGGAAGCGTCGCCGAGAAGGAAGCGGAGCCAGCGGGAACGGAGATGGGCGCGGTGGATGGGGGAGGAGCGGAGGCTGTTGCGGTGGCGGTGGGAGAAGCAGCGGGTGAGGGAGGAGCGGCGGCGGTGAGGGGAGTGGAGGTGGGCGCGGTGGGAGTGGCGGGAACGGAGGCGGGGGAGGAGGTGGAGGGCGGGGAAGGGTGGTTGGTCAGGAGGACTATCGAGCGGCGCTGGGCGGCCAGGCCGGCGGCCCGGAAACGGGGCCGGCCGGCGATCCGGGCCGCGGCCGCCGGGTCCACGTAGCGGCGGTCGTCGAACAGGCCGAGCCGGAACTTGTCGCGGAGGATCCGGCGGACCGAGACGTCGATCCGGGACTCCGGAAGGCGGCCATCGGCGACCAGGTCGATGATCAGTTCCGGACAGTGTTCGCCGCCGAGCTGGTCGGCGCCGGCCTCCAGGATGCGCAGCACCCGGCTGTGCCGGTCCAGGTGTTCGACGCCCCAGGCACGGGCCGGCATGTCGGTTCCCATGATCATCGCGTCGGTGACCAGGCCCCAGTCGGTGCAGATCACGCCGTCGAAGCCGTACCGTCCGCGGAGCAGCCCCTCCAGGATGTCCCGGTTGAAACCGAAGCCGACCTCCTCGTAGGACGTGTCGACGGGCATGCCGTAGTAGGGCATGACCTGTGCGACCCCGGTTTCGAAGGCGCCCTCGAACGGCTTCAGGTGGTAGTCCCACATCCCGCCGGGGTAGACCTGCTCCCGCCCGTAGGCGAAGTGCGCGTCCTCACCGTCCTTCTGCGGCCCGGCGCCGGGGAAGTGCTTGACCATCGCCGCCACCGAGGACGTGCCGAGGGCGGGCCCCTGCAGGCCGAGGACGTACTCCCGGATCATCGACGACACCAGTTCGGCGTCCGAGCCGAGCGTGCCGTTGGTGCGCGCCCAGCGGGGCTCGGTGGCGAGGTCGGCCATCGGGTGCAGCGCGACACGGATGCCGGTGGCCAGGTACTCCTGCCGGACGATGTCGGCGAATTCCCGTACCAGAGAAGGGTCTTTGGTCGCGCCGAGCCCGATGGGCTCGGGCCACGCGGAGAAACCGCCGGACGCCGCGGACGCCGCGGGGTTGTCGATGACGCCGTGCCGGGGATCGGTGGAGACGGTGACCGGGATGCCGTGGCCGACGCCGGCGGCGATCTCCTGGATCCGGTTGTGCCATTCGGCGAGCCGTTCCGGTGGGACCGGCGCGAAGGTCAGGATGTTGACGTGATTGATCAACTTGTCCTGGAGCAGGGCGGACGCCGACGGGATCATCTCGTTGCCGTCGGCGATCGTGCCGTCCGGGTGGACCGCGATCATCGTGTGGAACATCAGGCCGGCCTTCTCCGCCAGGGTGAGGCGGGCGAGCAGGTCACTGACCCGATCTTCGATCGGAAGGCCGGGATTCTGGTACGGGTGCATCAGTTCTCCAAGAGAAGGTGAGCCAAGAGCAGGTGAGCGAAGGCCGGCGGATGCCCAGCGGAGGCCAGTGGGGGACCGGCGGGGGTCAGCGGGCGCCGCGGACCATGCGGACCAGCAGCGATCCGGCGACGGAGACGACCGCGCCGCACAGAAAGAGCAGGCTGTAGTTGGAGCCGGCGCCGCTGCCGACGGCGAGGATCGGCGCGGCCAGGATCGGCACGAGCGACTGGGGCAGCGCGTTGGCGATGTTGAGGACGCCCATGTCCTTGGCGGCGTCGTCCGGGTCGGGCAGCACGTCGGTGGCGAGGGCCAGATCGACGGCGAGGTAGGCGCCCTGGCCGAGCCCGAAGAGCAGGGATGCGGCGAGGAAGACGGCGAAACTGCCGGCGAACGCGATGATCACGAGCGCGGCGGAGACCACGACGCCGGCGCCGAGCACGAACGGCTTGCGCCGGCCGAGCCTGTCCGAGAGCGTGCCGCCGACCGTGGAGCCGACGACCAGGCCGCCGGTGCTGATCAGGGTGGACAGCAGGATGCCGGTCGCCACGTTGTCGGTGGTGTACCCGAACCTGTCGATCAGCAGGTAGGCCTGGTAGGTGGTGACCGACGCCAGGCCCATCCAGATCAGGAAGCGGCTGATGATGTTCCAGAAGAAGTCGGCGTGCCGGCGCGGGCTGACGTAGAAGGTGCGCAGGAACTCCTTGAACCGGTAGGGCGCGAAGTGCCCCTTCTCGGCCGGGCGGTCCTTGAGGACGACGACGAGCAGCGCCACGGTGGCGACGCCGATCGCGGACGGGACCGCGAACATCAGCAGGGCGCTGCCGGCCAGGGCGGCGGCGAGCGCGCTGCCGGCCAGGATGGCGACCGAGGTCATCAGGCCGAGGATGCCGCTGACCTTGCCCCGCTGCTGGGCCGGGATCTGGTCGGGCAGCAGCGCGGTCAGGGTGGAGAGGGTGGCGTTGACGCCGAGCTGGGCGAGCGCCCATCCGGCGGTCAGCACCGGGATGCTGCCGCCGAGCGCGACGACCAGCAGGCCGGCGAACCCGACGAGCATGCCGCCGAGCAGCCACGGGCGGCGGCGGCCGAAGCGGGACGTGGTCCGGTCGGACATGGCGCCGAAGAACGGGTTGCCGACCAGCGCGAGGACGGCGCCGACCGAGAGCACGGTGCCGAGCGCGGCGGCCTTGTCGCCGGGGGCGATCTGCGCGACCCGGATCGACATCGTCACGATGACCGGGGTGAGGATCGTCAGGTAGGCGCCGAGCTGGGCGAGCGCCATCGCGACGATGAGTTTCGCCGGCGCGTCGGGAACGCTCGGAGTAGTGGCCGGCGGGCGGGGCTGGACAGTGGTCATCGCACACCTCGGAACGAAAAAGGGGGGAGATTGCACCGGGCCGGCTCCGGTGTTGTGTTAACGCCTTGTTCGCTGAACGTATCGAGTTGATTAGCGCCGAACCAGAGCCGAAAAGGCCTGCTCAACGCTGTGATTTGCCGGTGTCTCGCGTTACTGCCGCCCGGTTTGCCCGCTCCTGGGTGTGACCGGTGTCGCAGTCAGCCGGTAATTAGGTCCAGATCCAGCAAAACTGGGTTCATGTCGGGCCGCCGGGTGCATCAGGTCCGCCGGGATCTGCTCCTGGCCGCGGTCCGCGACGCCGGCCGCAGCACCCGCTCCGACCTGGCCCGCCGCACCGGCATGGCCCGGATGACGGTCGACGGCCTGGTCGCCGAGCTGCTCACGGCGGGCCTGCTGGCCGAGGAGGCCGCGGTCCCCGACGGGACCCGCGCCGGGCGTCCCGCCCGGTCGATCACCCTCGGTCCGGCTGCGGGTGGGGTGGTGGGCGCGATCGTCACCACCCATGGCGTACGGGCTGCGAGCGCCGACCTCACCGGACGTATCCTCGCCGAACACCACCTGCCCGGCAACGACCTGGACAGCCTCGCCCTGCTGATCGCCGAGTGCGAGACCACGGTCGAAGGCCCGGCCTGGGCGATCGTGCTCGGCCTCGGCGCCGGCCAGGACCCCACTCTCGCCGCCGGCCTGCGACAGCGCCTGGGCCGCCGGGTCGTCGTCCGCACCGCCGCCGAGCTGCGCCTGCTCGGTGAGGTCGGCTACGGGTGCGCGGCCGGCCAGACCGACGTCTGCTACCTGCGGCTCGGTTCGGTGATCACCTGCGGGCTGCTGCTCGGCGGGATCCTGCACCACGGGGCGCACGGCGTGGCCGGGCAGATCGGGCACGTGCAGATGGACGAGATCGGCCCGCTCTGCCGCTGCGGCAACCGCGGCTGCCTGGACACCATCGCCTCGGCCCCGGCCATCCTCGCCGCCCTCGGCGCTCCGCTCGGCGAACCGGTCACCGCCGGGCGCGCGGTCGAGCTGTCCCGCACCGACGCGGCCACCGAGCGGATCCTCGCCGACGCCGGCCGGATGATCGGCCGGGTCGTCGCCGGCCTGGCCAACACGGTGAACCCGGCCCTGATCATCCTGGACGGGCCGCTGATCGAGGCGGGCGGGCCGATCGTCACCGCGGTCGGCGAGTCGGTCCAGCGTTATGCCCAGCCCGAGGTGGCGGCCGGCACCACGGTCCGGGCCGGGACTCTCGGCGACCGGGCCGGGCTGCTCGGCGCGCTGTGGGCGGGGCTGCGGGCGACTCCGGCGGCGCGCGGTAGCCGTACCCTCGCCCGGGTCTTACCTGCCGTGCCGGCCGAGCCGGACCGGAACGTCTCGCCGGGGGAGCGGGAGCGGGCCGTCCGCCGCGGGATCATCGTCGAAGCGATCCGGGCGACCGGTCAGGCGACCCGCAGTGAGCTCGTGAAACACACGCGTCTGCCGCGGGCCGCGGTGGCCGCGCTGCTGGACCGGATGCTCCGGGACGGCGTCGTCGAGCGCTGCGCCGCCGCCGGGCCGCGCGCCGGGCGGCCGTCACCGTGCTTCCGCCTGGTCACGCCGGGTGAGCTGCTGGTCGGCGTGGCGATCGGCGGCGACGGCGTCCGGGTGATCGCCACCGGCGGGACCGGCGAGATCAGGTGGACGGGGTACCGGGACATGCCGCCGTCGATGGACGGCCGGGCGATCATGCGGGACACCGCCGGGTTCGTGCGGGATCTGCTCGGCGCCCACGGCGAGCGGCCGGGGCCGGGGACCCGGTTCGCGGTGAGCATGCCGGCCCCGGTGCACCCGGTCACCGGGCATCTGAGCGCACGCAGCGTGCTGACCATGTTCGCCGGGTTCTCGCCGGCCGAGGAGATCGCCGCGGTCCTCGGCGGCCCGGTGCTGGTCACCAACAACGCCCAGCTCTCGGCGCTGGCGGAGAGCCGCCGAGGAGCCGCCCGGGGCGCCCGGGACGTGCTCTACCTGAGCTGCGACCAGTACACCGGGGCCGGTCTGGTGGCCGGCGGGCGGCCGCACGCCGGGGCGATCGGGTACGCCGGTGAGGTCGGGCACCTCAACGTCCGCGAGGTCGGCCCGCTCTGCCTGTGCGGCAAACGGGGGTGCCTCAGCGCGTTCCTGTCGCCCGGCTACTTCGCGGCGATCTCCGGCGACGGGCCGCCGGACGAGGGGCGGCTGCTGGCCCGGGCCGCCGCCGGGGACCGTCCGGCCCAGCGCGCTCTGCTCGACGCGGGCCGCCTGATCGGGCGTACCGTGTCGCCGCTCGTGTCGGTTTTCGATCCGGCCGTCGTGGTGGTCGGCGGGCGGTTCACCGAGCCCGGCGGTTTCGTCGTCGACGGGGTCCGGGAGGCGCTCCAGCGACACTGCGCCCCGGCCACGGCCGCCGCGCTCACCGTGGTTCCCGCAGCTCTCGGGCGGGATGTCGAGGCGCTGGGGGCGATCGAGTCGCTGTTGTGAGGTTGCCGTTCCGTCGCGGCCCCGTGACCGCATCGAAACTGTCCGGCTTTAGTGGGCCGCCGTCGGGTGGCTCAGGTGCGGCGACTACAGTTCGGGTGCGGCCCGCCCCGGGCCGGCAACGCTGCCGACGAAATCGTCCCTGGGGCCTCGACGGGCTATCCGCATCTCGCTACCCGATCCAGGGGGAAGAAAAATGCGTATCGGCGTGCTCACCGGTGGCGGCGACTGCCCCGGTCTCAACGCGGTCATCCGGGCCGTCGTCCGTAAGGGCGTCACCGCTTACGGCCACGAGTTCGTCGGGTTCCGCGACGGCTGGAAGGGCCCGCTCGAGGGTCTGACGAAGCCGCTGGGCATCGCGGAGGTGCGTGGCATCCTGCCGCGCGGCGGCACGATCCTGGGCTCGTCCCGCACCAACCCGTTCAAGATCGAGAACGGTGTCGAGCGGATCAAGGCGAACCTGGCCGAGCAGGGTGTCGACGCGCTCGTCGCGATCGGCGGCGAGGACACCCTCGGTGTCGCCACCAAGCTCTCCGAGCTGGGTGTGAACGTCGTCGGCGTGCCGAAGACGATCGACAACGACCTGAACGGCACCGACTACACCTTCGGCTTCGACACCGCGGTCAACATCGCGATGGAGGCCATCGACCGGCTGCACACCACCGCCGAGTCGCACCACCGCACCCTCGTCGTCGAGGTCATGGGCCGCCACGCCGGCTGGATCGCGCTGCACGCCGGCCTCGCCGGTGGCGCCAACGTCATCCTGCTGCCGGAGCGCCAGTTCGACGTCGAGCAGGTCGCGACCTACGTGACCAAGCGCTTCCAGGTGGAGTACGCGCCGATCGTCGTCGTCGCCGAGGGCGCCCAGCCGCTCGACGGCCAGATGGTGCTGCACAACCAGGAGCTCGACAGCTTCGGCCACGTCCGCCTCGGCGGCATCGGCCAGTGGCTGGCCGAGCAGCTGGAGGAGAAGACCGGCAAGGAGGCCCGCACGGTCGTCCTCGGTCACATCCAGCGCGGTGGCACCCCGACCGCGTTCGACCGGGTCCTGTCGACCCGGTTCGGCCTCCAGGCGATCGACGCCGTCCACGAGGGCGACTTCGGCAAGATGGTGGCGCTCCAGGGCACCGACGTCGTCCGGATCCCGCTGATCGAGGGCACCGGCGAGCTGAAGACCGTTCCGATCGAGCGGTACGAAGAGGCCGAGGTCTTCTTCGGCAGCTGATCCACCCGTCGTGATGCCGGGGGCCCGCTGCCCCCGGCATTCGGCGTTTCTCCGGCGGTTTTCGGTCGTCTTCTGAGGAGCCCGCTTTGCCCAAGCACACCGTCGCGGTCCTCGGGGCCGGCAAGATCGGTGAACTCGTCGTCGCCGGTCTGCTCCGCTCCGGTTGGCCGGCCGAGAACCTGCTGGTCACCGCCCGGCGGCCGGAGCGCGCCGCCGAGCTGACCGAGCGGTACGGCGTGCCGGTGGTCGACAACACCACCGCCGCCGAGCGGGCGGGTGTGCTGGCGATCGCGGTCAAACCACAGGACGCCGCAGCGCTCCTCGACCAGATCGGCGACCGGATCTCCGCCGACACCCTGGTGGTGTCGCTCTGTGCCGGGCTGCCGACCGCCTTCTTCGCCACCCGGCTGGCCGAGGGCACCCCGGTGATCCGGGTGATGACCAACACCCCGGCCACCGTCGACCAGGGGATGACCGCGATCTCGGCCGGCCCGCACGCCACCGACGACCACCTGGGCATCGCCGAGGACATGTTCAAGCCGCTCGGCTCGACGGTCCGGGTCCCCGAGTACCAGCAGGACGCCGTCACCGCCCTGTCCGGGTCGGGGCCGGCGTACTTCTACCTGATGGTCGAGGCCCTGATCGACGCGGGCGTCCAGCTGGGACTGCCGCGCACGGTCGCCCGCGAGCTGGTCGTGCAGACCGCGGTCGGCTCGGCCGTCATGCTCCGCGACTCCGGTGAGCACCCGGTCAAGCTTCGTGAGGCGGTCACCTCCCCGGCCGGCACGACCGCCGCCGCCCTGCGTGAGCTGGAGCGGCACGGCGTACGGTCGGCGCTGCTCACCGCGGCCGAAGCGGCTCGCGACCGGGCCCGTCAGATCGCCGAAGCGGCCCGTTGACCGCGTAGGTTGACAGTAGAAACCACCGTGCGTCTGAGTGACTGGGTGATCCGTCATGGCTTCTGAGCAGGCAGTGGAGTTCCGTGAACTCACGACCATCGACGAGCTCGAGCGACTGGTCGACGTGTTCTGCCAGATCTGGAACGCCGACACCCACCTCGACCTGATCAACCCGTCCACGCTGCGGGCCATGGTGGACGCCAGATGTTACGTGGTCGGGATGTACCTGGAGGGTGTGCTGGTCGGCGGCGCCGTCGCGTTGCGCGGGCCGCACGGCGGGCACCTGCACTCGCACATCGCCGGCGTGCACCCCAAGAGCCAGGGGCTCGGGCTCGGCTACCAGCTGAAACGGCACCAGGCCGAGTGGGCGGCGAAGGAGGGCTTCGCCCGGATCCGGTGGACCTACGACCCGCTGGTACGCCGCAACGCGCACTTCAACCTGGCCAAACTGGGCGGCCGGGTGCTGGGGTACGAGAAGAGCTACTACGGCGAGCTCAACGACGGCCTCAACGACAACGACGAGACCGACCGGCTGGTGGTCGACTGGGACGTCCACGCCGTGCCCGGCGCTGTCGGCCCGGCGCCGGTCACCGTTCCGGTGGTCGCCGACAAGTGGGATTTCGCCGAGCGGCCGGCCGCGGTGCTCGACTGCGGCGACGGGCTCCACCGGCTCGTGCCGACCCCGGTGGACGTCGAGCGTCTCCGGCTGGACGACCCGGCCCGGGCACATGCCTGGCGGCTCGGCGTCCGTGCCGGTTTCGCCGAGGCCGATGCCGCCGGGTTCGTGGTGACCGGCTTCAACAACGACGGGTGGTACGTGCTGCGGCGCCCGTGAGCGCCAGCACCTCGTCGGCGCACCCCCAGGAGAGGGTCACGCCGGCGCCGCCGTGCCCGTAGTTGTGGATGACGTGTGGATGGCGGCCGTCCGCCTCGACCCGCAACGTCTTCCGCGCCGGGCGCAGACCGACCCGGTGGTCCAGCAGCCGCGCCCCGGCCAGCAGCGGCTCGGCCTCCACACAGCGCCGGAGGATCTGCCCGGCCCGCTCCGGATCGGGCTGCCGTGACCAGTCGCCGTCGGCCCGGCTGCCGCCCAGCATCACCCGGTCGCCCTGCGGCAGCACATAGGTGGTCAGCCCGTCGCGGTCGTCGTCGTGCTCCACGAAGAACCTGTCGATCCCCGGGTTGCCGACCACCAGCAGATCACCGCGGACCGGGCGCACCGGATCGCCGGGCACCAGGGCACCGGCGTCCACACCGGTGCAGTTGACCACGGTCGCGCCGAGCCCTGGCAACTGCTCCGGGGTGACCCGGTCGCCGACCTGCACCCGCACCCCGCAGTCGTCGAGCCGGGCGGTCAGATAGGCCAGGTAGACGGCCATGTCGATCAGCGGGACCCGATACCACCAGCCGTTGGTGAACCCGGGCGGCAGCGTCGCCGTGCTCTCCACCGGCTGCACGTCCTCGGCGCCCGGCCCCGGATGCTCGGCTTTCAGATCACCCCGGCTCGCCACCACGCCCGAGGCCATCCGGACCCCGGTGACGGCCGGATCGCGGGCCAGATCACGGAAGATCTCCAGCGAGCGCAGCGACCAGTCCACCCCGCGGTCGTGCGTCACGAGATAGCAGCCCCAGATGGCGCCGGCCGCATAGGACGTGATGCCGGCCGGCGGATCGGCACTGTGCACAGTGACCCGGCAGCCCGCCTCGGCGAGGCGGATCGCGCAGGTGAGCCCGGAGACGCCGGCGCCCAGAACGACCACGTCCGCGTTGACGATCATGCATACATTTTAGGCGAACCGGACCACCCCATCGACTCTCGTTAACTTGCTGTGAACACGTATCGTGACAGCCCTGGGACGTTGCGTTATTCAAAACGGTGCGGTCCAATCGAGCCTTGGAACGATTCGCCGGACAGGAGCGGGCACGGGGTGATGCTGGTTCTGGGTGAGGTGCTCACGTCCCTCCTGCCTACCTCCGCAGCGGTGCCCGGCGATGCCGCGCAGCGCATGCTCGGCCTCACCGCCGGGGCGCCGGTGATCCGCTCCGACCGTCCGATCTCCTACGTCGTCTCGCCCGAGCGACTGGAGGGTGTGGACTGTCAGGTCCCGGCCGCCCCCGACCGCGGCGTGCGGGGGATCGGCACGGTTGCCACCCGGGCCGTGCTCACCGGGGGTCACGCGCTCCAGGCGTCGGCGCGCACGGTGGCCGAGCGGAGCCGGCACTCGCGCCGGGTGCCCTGGTCCCACTACCTGGCCCGCCCGGGGACGCTCCAGATCATCGGCCGGTATCAGGAAGAGGCGATGGCCGCGGCCTTCCTGGCCGGCAACCCGAAGTCGTCCGGCCTCGATCTCACCCCGATCGCCGAGCGCACCGCCATCCGGGCCCGGTCCGGCACGCGGCTCGCCAGGGAGGTCCCGGTCACGAGCGACCGGATCACTCTGCGCTGGACCGCCCTGCTCGGCGCCGGCGAGGAGGAGCTGCACCTCCGCGTCGACTCCCCGCTGCACCGGACCGTGCGTATCGCCACGAGCGCCTGCGGCCTCGCCGACGTGGTGGCCCTCTGCGAAAGCCTGGCGCTGCACGACTGGCTGCTCACCACACTGGACGCGATCCTGAGCCGGGCCCCGCTGACCGGGCCGTCGGAGGGCGTCGTGGTGGACCGGATCCAGCCCGCCGTCGACCACCTGCTGCACCTGTGGACGCCCGGTTTCCGCCTGAGCCGGGGCGCCCGGGACCTCTGGGACCGGATCGACCGGCTCGCCGGCTTCGACCACCAGTGGCACACCTCGGTGAACCGGATCCGCGACCACATGGCCGTCAGTACTCTGCGCGAGCTGGACAGACTAGGGGTGCCCCGATGAGCGGGCTGACCGTGCCGACCGACGAGTCGGTGCGCCGGCTGTCCAAAGTGCTGCGCAAGGTGGTCATCGCGCTGATCACCGGCGGGGTGGCCTTCGTCCTGACGAACCTGGCCGACAAGGACCCGCTGCTCTCGATCACGCTCTCCGTGCTGGTCGGCGGCTCGGCCCTGGTGGTGCAGTTCCTGGTCTCGTTCGAGGGCCGGCTGCGCGAGGTCCAGCTCAGCCAGGAGGAGCAGTCCCGGCAGATAAGGGCCTGTGTCGACGAGCGGTTCCGGGCGATCAGCGAGGCCACCGAGCTGTTCCATCTGATCGAGGAATGCGCCGTGGAGACCGAGTCGCTGGCCCGGCTGGTCCGGCACTCCACGAAGATCACCTCGCACCTGCCGGAGCTCGTGCACCGGCTGGCCCAGCGGGAGCTCGACCGGATGTCGGAGTTCCTCAAAGGGCTCGGTGACGGGGTCGAGACGATCTACGAGGGCGAGGACCGGGACTGGCTGCTCAGCCTCACCCACTCCGCCGAGAAGTCGATCGACGCGACCAGCCTGACCACGGTGGACGGTGGCGGCCTGTGGAACACCGACCTGGGCCAGCGCTACCTCGACGCCCAGCGGTACGCGGTGCAGCGCGGCGTGCGGATCCGCCGGATCTTCATCGAGGACCAGCCCGGCCCCGGCAGTGAGAGCGCGCTGGAGAAGATCTGCCGGCGGCACGCCGACATCGGCGTCGAGGTCCGGGTGCTGCACGGCGCCGCGGCCGCCGAGCTTCGCCGTACCTCATTGTTCGACTTCATCCTCTTCGACGACGTGATCAGTTACGAGCTGATGGCCCGGCCGGGCAACATCCCGCCGATCGTCGTCAACACCAGACTGCTGCTGCGCACCAACAGCGTCACCGACCACAGTGAACGTTTCCGGGAGTTGTGGGAGGCGGCGCAGCCCCGCTGATCTCCGGGCACCCGGTTGCTGTCGCCGCTTCTCCGGGCGCCTGGTTGTTGTCGCCACCTCAGGGCACGCGGTTGCTGTCGCCATCGAAGACGTACGAGATCCGTTGCACCAGGCTCTCGGGCAGCACGACGCCCTCCTCCTCGGCCCGGATCCGGACCTGCTGGCGGACCTCCTCTTCGATGGCGACCTGGCCCAGCACCACCCCGACCGCCGCCTCGATGTTCTGGAACTGCCGGGCCAGCACCGACAGCGTCCGGTACGCGCTGAACGGCTGGGCGTCCGGGTTGAGCCGCAGGACCGCCGGCATCGACTCCCACGTGGACGGCAGTCGCTCGCCGGCCGGCTGCGGGGCCGCCACCGGCCGTCCGTCGTCCCGCAGCATGCCGAGTCGCAGCAGCTGCCAGACCGCGGCGAGGAACGGGCACGACCACTGCCGCCCGTCCGGCTTCCGCGAGAAGATCTCCACCGCCAGGTAGATCGAATGCAGGCTCTTGGCGTTCTCGGCCGGGGGCTGCCAGGCCGGGCGGCGGGCCATCGCCGGCTGCGCGGACGAGCCGGGCGGCCGGTCGCCGTTGGTGACCCAGCCGCTCGCCTTCGCCGGCGGCTTGACACCGTCGGTGCCCGGCGCCGGCTCGTTGACCAGCCGGTCGAGCACCAGCTCGGCGGGCCGGACCGGGCCGGCCTCGGCGCAGCCGGCCTCCCGGGCCACGTAGTCGATGGTGAGCCCGCTGTCGCCGGCCGCCTCGACCAGCCGGCCGATCACCTCGTCCGGAGTGCTGAACACGCTGAAGTAGTCGTCGATCAGGAAACACGTGCTGACCCGTGGGCGTTTCCCGGGCGCGGCCAGCGCGGCGGCCCGGTCGCGGGCGGCGGCGACCCACGGCTTGATCTCCCGGAAGTGCCGGCGCAACAGGTCGATGCCGCCGGCGAAGTCCTCCCGGTAGAGGTGCCCCAGCTCGATCGAGACGTGCGACAGGGGCACCCGCTCGATACGTGGCTGGGCCGACCACTCCTGGAACGTCGTGTGCGGCCCGGTCACCGCACCTCCCACGCCTTGTCGTTGTGCAGCAGCCGGGCCAGCTGCTGGAACGCCTCGGCGGTCCGCTCGTTGGCGATGCCGATAGTCGTCACGTCGTGGGCGGTGATCAGCTGCTCGCGCCACTGGAGGACCGGGTCGAGCGGCACGGTGTGCAGCATCCAGGGCGGTCCGGCGTTCGCGCTCTCGGCGATGGCCTGGAGGCGGCTGTCCCATTCGGCGATCCAGACGGACTGCTGCGAGGTCAGGCCGGGCCGGGCCGGGTCGACCAGGGCGGTCCGCACGAAGCGCAGCGACGCCAGCAGCTCGTCACGGTTGTAGCCGAGGTCCTCGCCGGCCTCCAGGATGCCGTGCCGGCCGTGCACCAGCGAGGCGGCCGCGATGACGTGCTGCTTGGTCCACCGGTGATAGACCAGCCACCGGGTCCGCACGCCGGGCAGCCGGCGCGCGGCCTCCAGCGCCATCTGCAGGGCGTAGGACCGCCCGGCGCTGAGGTCGACGAAACACATGTGGAACTGGCTGACCAGCAACTCCAGTATCTCCGTGCAGCGGCTGACCACGCCGTCGCTGCTCGGGAACTCGCCGATGCCGAGGTCGCCGGGGAGCAGGAACAACTTGCCCGCGTGGCGGTCGCGGACCTTGACGCTCTCCCGCTCGGTCTCGGCGAAGACGTCGATCCGGCGCGGCTCGGTCACCTCGCCCAGCAGGTACGAGTGCAGCCCACCGTGCTGCACGCCGAGCCGCCCCGCGTCGATGTCGAAGACCGAACCGGCGGTCGGCGAGCCGAAGTCGAAGTCGAGATAGCAGACGTCGTAGCCGGCGAGCGCGCTCTGGTAGGCCACGTTGCTGGTGGTCACCGACCGCCCGGTGCCACCCTTGTCCGAGGTCGCGAAGACCAGCATGGTCAGGACTCGCTGTCGAGGTCGCTACGGGCCGCCGCGAACTGGTCCAGCGCCACCAGCACGAAATTGGCGAGGGCATAGGCCGTCCCCGGCTGTTTGTCGAGGACCGAGCGCCCGCGTTCGAGCTTGGCCGCCAGCGCCTGCATCTCCGCCTGCATCGCGTGGCCGCTGTTCGGGGAGCCCTGGAGCAGCTCCTGGTCGTACAGGTGCTCGGCCTCGCTGAGCAGGTCGTTGGCGAGGGCGGCGACCGGCTCGCTGCGCGGGGGTGGTTTGCGGATGACCTCGGCCGCGGTGATCAGGCAGTCGGTGATCCGCTTCGTGTGGTACCACGACGGATCCTCGAACGTGTCCGCGAAGTCCTCGAAGACCCGGCGAGGCTGGTCCCAGAGGCCGTGCCGGGTCTTCGTCAGCCGCCGGGCGTCCAGATGGTCCCAGATGTCGTCGGCGAGATCGATCATCTCGTTGCGCATCGTCGAGGCGCCGAGCAGCTCGGCCAGACTGATCGTCCGTTTGAGCAGCAACGGCGCGAAGTCCGACATCACCCAGGTGAGCCGGGCCTCGTCGAGATCGCCGCTGCCGCCCAGGTTGATCGGGAAGCCGGGGGCGTGCAGCCGGTAACTCTTGTCGCCGGCGTAGACCCGGCTGGTGATCCGGGCGCGGTCGGCCAGGTTCTGCAGCACCCGGCCGACCCGGTTGAGGTCGACGTTCCCGGCCCGTTTACGGACCAGGTCCTGCACCACGATCGAGGAGACGTGCAGGGAGAAGTACTCCGACTCCTTCTCGGTGGTGCGCTGCCAGGGGATGTCCTCCAGTGGCCACCGGAGTCCGCTGCCGGCCGGCACGGCGATGGCCGACCAGTACGACTGGGTCAGGTCCCAGCGCAGCCGGAGGCCCTGCGCGAGTCGTTGCTGCTCCTCGTTGAGCAGGCCGAGCCGCTGGGTGCGCGGGGCGGAGAGCGCCTCGATGGCGTCCAGGGCCACGGTCGTGAAGTAGATGTACGGCGCGGGCTCGGCCCGGCCGGACAGCTGCCGGCCGATCTGCTCACTGGTCTCGATCACCGGCGCGTCCCGGACGACGCCCCAGCTCCAGCCGCACTCGAACAGGCGATCCGGATGGTCGAGGTCGTCGGCCAGGTTGGCGCCGGAGCCGATCGTGATGGTGCGCAGACTGTTCCGCACGTCCTCCAGCGACTGCTGGATCATCGGGACGATGCGCCGGGTGGAGAGCCCGCGCTGGTTCACCGTCCGGATGAGGGCGCGGCCGTCCCGGGAGTCCACGTCGAAGATGTTGACGGTGAAACTGCGCAGCAGCCCCACCATGGCGGCCGAGAGACGCCTGCTCGCCATCTCCTCCAGGCGGTCGATGTCCGCTCGGGAGCTGCGCCGTTTCAGGTTCTTGCGGAACTCCCGGGCGAACCCGATGGTGGCCAGCGACAGCGCCATCGAGATGGCGAACGAGTCGACGACCGGCTGGGCCAGCTGCTCCGGGCTCAGCTCGGCCGGGTCCGCGCCGGCCGGGTTCCGGAAGTAGCTCTCCGCGGCGAAGATCGGGGTGTTGTTCTCGTCGGTGTAGGCCGTGAGGTAGGACTCCACCGCTTCGAGCAGGGCGAGCGGCCCGTCCATCACGCCGCCGAGGGGTTTCAGGACGTCCAGCAGGTCTTCGCTGATCCGGCCGGGGGAGTCCAGACCGAACGTGTCGATCGCGGTGGCCGGCCCGAGGATGCACAGCAACTGCTCCGCGTCACTGATCGAGTTGCGGCCGTCGCGACCGCCCCAATGCCACTCGCCGTCGCGGTACGAGTGCTCGATCACCGCCCGCCAGATCTCCAGAAGCTGTTGCCGGGGATCAACCTTCATGCGCGGTCACCTGCTACTCCCGTGGCGAAACCCGGCGTCAGTATACAAAGCAGACGCCGGGGACGATGTAGCGATGACGCTTATTATCCGTGCTTCTCGATGTCAGTAGTAGATCGCGATCCGGCTGCCGTTCTCCTCCTCGGGCGGGCTGGGATGGCTCAGGGCGGTGCCGGTGGCGACCCGGTGGGCGGTCCAGGCGACCGCGGCCGCGTCCAGGATGTCGTCGGGCGGGGCCTGCCCGGCCGGGCCGAGCTTGTCCGGCAGCACGATGCCGTTGCGGGCCAGCAGCTCACGGCGGCGGGCCTGCCCGCTCCACGTCTTCTTGGCGTGCGGCAGCGGCTCGCCGGCCATGGTCCGGAAGGACACCTCCGGGTGCGCCTCGAAGAGCAGGCCCGGGTGCCGTTCCCAGATCGCGTTCGCCTCCAGCAGCTTCGGCCGTAGCGCCCAGGACTGCCGGCTGAGCCCGGCGCCGGTCAGCTCCCGGCAGAGCCGGTTGGCCGAGGCGAAATCGGACTCCTGCCAGACCGCCCGCGGCGGCACCCGGAAGACGCTGCCACGGCGTGGCCCGAGCTGGTCGGCGGCCAGGGTGTCGGCGGCCCGCCAGCGGTCGGGGAGCATGCCGAGCGGGATGTCCACGCCGATCACCGCGGCGCCGGAGCTGCCGGCGACGATCTCGTAGAGGGTGGCGGCCAGGACGGCGCGCCCGAAGGCCCCGTCGCGCAGCTCGACGCCGACCCAGCCGAGCGCGTACGCGTCGACGCCGATCACGTGGATGCTCATCCGCATCGTGCGGCTACGTCGACCATCAGCACGATCTTGCCGCGGTAACGGTCCAATTCGGTCGGGCCACCGGTGCGGGCGCCGATCTTGACGTCGAAGATGGTCATGACGGAAGACTACCGGCCGTGTCCGCCTGATTGCACGCCGTCGTGACGCGAGCGGCTGTGTTAAAGAACCTTAAATGCTGTTCACCTGGCTTGACTGTTGTTAATCGATGTGACTACGGTCTCTTCATCCCTCTCTTTGGAAAGTTTCCTAACTGTTTGAGGAGACATCCCTTGCGTACAACCCCCCGCCGGGCGCTCATCACCGGCGCGATCGTGCTGGCGTCCAGCGTCGCCGTGCCGATGAGCCAGGCGTCCGCCGCTGCCGCCTGTGCCACCCCCTGGTCCGCCACCGCCGTCTACGTGAAGGACAACGTCGCCTCGCAGAACGGCCACAACTACACCGCCAAGTGGTGGACCCAGAACGAGTCCCCCGCCACCAACAGCACCCAGTGGGCGGTCTGGATCGACAACGGCGTCTGCGGTGGCACCACGCCCACCACTCCGCCGACCACCACCCCGCCCACCACCACGCCGCCGACGACCCCGCCGACGACGACCCCCACCACGCCGCCGACCACGACCCCGCCGGCCACCGGCAGCAAGTGGGTCGTCGGCTACTTCGCCGAGTGGGGCGTCTACGGCCGCGGCTACCACGTGAAGAACATCGACACGTCCGGCTCGGCGTCCAAGCTGACCCACATCCTGTACGCGTTCGCCAACACCACCGGCGGCCGCTGCACCATCGGTGACTCGTACGCCGACTACGAGAAGGCGTACACCGCCGCGGAGAGCGTCGACGGCGTCGCGGACACCTGGGACCAGCCGCTGCGTGGCTCGTTCAACCAGCTCCGCAAGCTCAAGAAGAAGTACCCGGGCCTCAAGGTGATCTACTCGGTCGGCGGCTGGACCTGGTCCGGCGGCTTCACCCAGGCGGCCGCCAACCCGACCGCCTTCGCCGACAGCTGCTACAGCCTGGTCGAGGACCCGCGCTGGGCGGACGTCTTCGACGGCATCGACATCGACTGGGAGTACCCGAACGCCTGCGGTCTCTCCTGCGACGCCAGCGGCCCGGCCGCCTACGCCAACGTGATCACCGCGCTGCGCAACAAGTTCGGCAGCAGCAACCTGATCACCTCGGCGATCTCGGCCGACGGCAGCAACGGCGGCAAGCTCGACGTGGCCGACTACGCGGCCGGCATCGCGAAGCTCGACAAGGTCTTCCCGATGACGTACGACTACTTCGGCGCCTTCAACGCGCAGGGCCCGACCGCCCCGCACTCGCCGCTGACCTCGTACACCGGCATCCCGCAGGCCGGCTTCAACTCGGACGCGGCGATCCAGAAGCTCAAGAGCAAGGGCGTCCCGGCCGCGAAGATCCTGCTCGGCATCGGCTTCTACGGCCGCGGCTGGACCGGCGTCACCCAGGCCGCCCCGGGCGGCACGGCGACCGGCGCCGCCCCCGGTACCTACGAGGCGGGCATCGAGGACTACAAGGTCCTCAAGACCAAGTGCCCGGCGACCGGCACCATCGGCGGCACGGCGTACGCCTTCTGCGGCGGCAACTGGTGGGGCTACGACACCCCGTCGACGATCGCCGGCAAGCTGACCTACGCCAAGAACCAGGGCCTCGGCGGCGCGTTCTTCTGGGAGCTCTCCGGCGACACCACCAACGGTGAGCTGATCACCGCGATCAAGAGCAACCTGTAACAGCGGTTTTCGAGGGGGGCACCGGGGAATCCCGGTGCCCCCCTTCCGTACGCTTCCGGTATGCGTCGTGAGTGGCATCAGCTCAGTCACCCCGGGGTGGGCAACCCGGCTCTACAGACGTCCCGGCCGTCCACCGACTCGGCCGAGGACGAGGCCCTGGGACTCGACCGATGGCGCGCTCTGCCGCGCGTGCAGATGCCGCCCTGGCCGGACATGGCCGAGGTCGCCGAGGTCTGCAAGGTCCTCGACAGCGTGCCGTCGATCGTCGCGCCCTACGAGGTCGACCAGCTGCGGCACCGGCTCGCCGAGGTCTGCGAGGGCCGCGCCTTCCTGCTCCAGGGCGGCGACTGCGCCGAGACCTTCGCCGACAACACCGAGAGTCACCTGCTGGCCAACGCGCGCACCCTGCTCCAGATGGCGGTCGTGCTCACCTATGGCGCGTCGATGCCGGTGGTCAAGGTGGCCCGGGTCGCCGGGCAGTACACCAAGCCCCGTTCCGCGCCGACCGACTCGCTCGGCCTGCCCGCCTACCGCGGCGACATGATCAACTCGCTGGAGGCGGACGAGGCGGCCCGGATCGCCGACCCGCAGCGCATGATCCGGGCGTATGCGAACTCGGCCGCCGCCATGAACATGCTCCGGGCGTATCTTTCGGGTGGTCTCGCCGACCTGCACGGCCTGCACGACTGGAACAAGGACTTCGTCCGCGCCTCCCCGGCCGGCGAGCGCTACGAGGCGATCGCCCGCGAGATCGACCGCGCCCTCGACTTCATCCGCGCCTGCGGCATGACCGACAGCGAGGCACTGCGGACCGTCAGCCTGTACTGCTCGCACGAGGCCCTGGCCCTGGAGTACGACCGGGCGCTCACCCGCGTCTCCGGCGGCCGCGCATACGGGCTGTCCGGCCACTTCCTGTGGATCGGCGAGCGCACCCGGCAGCTCGACCACGCGCACATCGACTTCATCAGCCGGATCGCCAACCCGATCGGTGTCAAGATCGGCCCCGGCACGTCGCCGGAGACCGCGATCGAGCTCTGCGAGAAACTGAACCCGGAGAACGAGCCGGGCCGGCTTACCCTGATCAGCCGGATGGGCAACGGCAAGGTCCGCGACGCCCTGTCCCCGATCGTGGAGAAGGTGCACGCGTCCGGCGCCAAGGTGGTCTGGCAGTGCGACCCGATGCACGGCAACACCCACGAGTCGTCGAACGGCTACAAGACCCGCCACTTCGACCGGGTCGTCGACGAGGTGCTCGGCTACTTCGAGGTGCACCGGGGCCTCGGCACCCACCCGGGCGGCATCCACGTCGAGCTCACCGGTGAGGACGTCACTGAGTGCCTCGGCGGCGCCCAGGGCATCGAGGACCTCGACCTGCCGGACCGCTACGAGACCGCCTGCGACCCCCGCCTCAACACCCAGCAGTCCCTGGAGCTGGCGTTCCTCGTCGCCGAGATGCTCCGTGGCTGACCTGCGCTCGGACACCGTCACCCGCCCCACCAAGGGGATGCGGACGGCGATGGCCCGCGCGGCCGTCGGCGACGACGTCTTCGGCGACGACCCGACCGTCAACGCGCTCGAGGCCCACGTGGCCGAGCTCTTCGGGCACGAGGCGGCGCTGTTCGCCCCGTCCGGCACGATGGCCAACCAGATCGCCCTGCAGCTCGTCGTCCCGCCCGGCGGCGAGCTGCTGGCCGGCGCCGACGCGCACGTCGTCACCTACGAGGTCGGGGCGGCCGCGCTGCTCGGCGGCATCTCCACCCGGACCTGGCCGTCCTACGGCGCCGCGCTGAACGCCGAGCGGATCACCGAGATGATCCGCCCGGCGGGCTTCCCGTCGGTGCCGACCGCGGCGATCGCCGTCGAGCAGACCCACAACCTCGGCGGCGGCGGGGTCATCCCGCTCAGCACCCTCCAGGACCTGCGGGTGGCCGCCGACAAGCACGACATCGCCCTGCACTGTGACGGCGCCCGGATCTGGCACGCCCACATCGCCGACGGGGTGACCCTCGCCGAGTACGGCGCGCTCTTCGACACCCTCTCGGTCTGCCTCTCCAAGGGCCTCGGCGCGCCGGTCGGCTCCCTGATCGTCGGCAGCCGCGACCGGATCGCCAAGGCCCGGGTGATCCGCAAACGGATGGGCGGCGGCATGCGCCAGGCCGGCATCCTCGCCGCCGCCGGCCGGTACGCCCTGGACCACCACATCCAGCGGCTCACCGAGGACCACGAGCGGGCCCGCCAGATCGCCGAGGCCCTGGCGCCGTACGGCGTGGTCGACCCGGAGAAGGTGCGCACCAACCTGGTGCCCCTGGACCTGTCGAAACACGATCTGAGCGCCCCGGCCCTGGCGTCGGCCGCGGCCGAGCGCGGTGTCCTGATCGCCGCGATGCTGCCGCACGTCGCCCGGCTGGTCACCCACCTCGACCTCGACGAGGCCGGCGTCGACCAGGCCATCGACGTGCTGAGCGATTTGCTGGCCTGACCTATCCGGGGCACCCGAAAAGCTACGGCCGGGGGCGGGCGCGACCGATATGAACCCGCGCTATGGCGAACACATCCCCCGCCCCCAGGGCAAGAAGATTCGCCGCCGCTGCCGTTGTTGCAGGCACCGTCGCGGCCACCGTCGTTCATCCGTCCGCCGCCTTCTCGGCGGACTCCGTGGGCGCCGGCCGAGTGTGGCCGGCCTCCGGGCCGGTCAGACCGCTTGCGGCGGTCCCCGTCATCGACCGTCTGAGCCCGTCGGCCGGCTCGGTCGACGGCGGCGCGGTCGTCACCGTGCTCGGGTCGGGCTTCAAGTCGGTGAACCGCGAGGACGCCACCGCGGTGAAGTTCGGCGACCTCCCGGCCGACCGCTTCGTGGTGGTAAGTGACACCAAGCTGGTGGCGGTCGCGCCACCGGGCGTCCCGGGCACGGTACGCATCACCGTCGCCAACGGTGACGGCGTCAGCGTGAGCCGGACGGCGACGTTCTCCTACCGGGCGCCGATCGGGGTGGAGTTCGAGAGCGTCACGGTGTCCGCCACCGGTGGCGCCGAGATCCTGGCCGACGTCAACGGCAGCTCGCTCGGCACCGCCAGCGAGTTCACCGCCCTGAAGGTCACCGCACGGGTCGGCGAGGTGGCCGCGAAGGTCGCCTACGTGAACGCCGACCGGGTGAAGATCACCGTGCCGGCGACCACCGAGCTGGGACCGGTCACGGTCAGACTGCTCCAGGGCGAGTTCGCCGGGCCGGCGTCCACGGCGACGGTCACCTACGTGCCGGGGGTCACCACGATCACCCCGGCCCGGGTCAGCGCCGAGGGCGGCGACACCGTCCGGATCGTCGGCGGCGGTTTCGGCACGGTCGACCCGGACGATCCCGGCGCGGTCACCTTCGGCGGCACCCCGGCGGCGTCGTTCGAGGTCGTCTCGGACACGGTGATCGAGGCCACCGCCCCCGGCGGAGACGGCGGGCCGGTCGCGGTGGTGGTGAAGACGCCGGCTGCGAGCAGCCCGGAGTCGGCCACGGCCCGGGTCACCTACGTGGACGTGCTCACTGTGGACACCTCGGGCGGCGCCTTCATCCGGGCCAGTGGCGGATCGCACACCCTGGCCATCGCCGGCGGGACGCTCGGCGCCGACGCCAAGAGCTTCGCCGCCTCGGGCATCAGCCTGCTGCTGGGCACCACCAAGGTCACCGCGACCTGGGTGGACCCGACCCACCTGAGCATCCTCCTGCCGCCGCAGAGCGGTGAGTCGGCGACCCTGACACTGAAGAACGGCGCCGTCACCGGCATCGCCACCCTCCCGGTCATCCCGGTGGTGACCAGCCTGTCGGTCAGCTCCGGCTCGGTCACCGGCGGAAAACTGATCACGGTCCAGGTGGCCGGAGCGACTGCCATCACCGACTTCCGGTTCGGCGACACCGTGGCCGAGTGCTCGCCCGTCAAGAGCGGGTACGCCTGTGTCGCGCCGCCCGCCGCCGAGGCCGGACCGGTCTGGGTGCGGTTCACCACGGACACCGGTGTCGCCAGCGGGTTCACCGCGGCCGCGACGTTCAGCTACACCGACCTCGACTGAGACACCGGAGATCACTTCCATGGCGATTTCACAGAAGTCCCGCCGGATCACCGGCCTCGCCGCGCTCGCCGTCGTCGCCGCGACCGCCCTGTCCACCGAGGCGGCCGCGGCCGGGCAACAGACCGGAGCGCTGGAGACCGGAGCGCTCGCCGACCCGGTGGCACTCGTCGCCGACTTCGAGGACATGATCGCGGCGAAGGCGGGCGGCGGCACCGTCATCCCGGTGACCGTCGAAGGCGGAACCGTGGGCGACTCGGCGAAAGCCTTCGCGGCGCTCCGGATCACCGCGAAGATCGGCGAGACCATCGCTCCGGTCGCCTGGGTGGACGCGACCCACCTCAAGGTGACCGCCCCGCCGACCACCAGGGCCACCGCCGCGCGGATGCGGCTGCTCAAGGCCGGAGTCGCGGGTCCCGAGTCGACCGACCAGGTCGGATACACCCCGGGCGTGGCCATCGTGGCGCCGGCCGTGCTCAACGCCGGCGGCGGCGCCACCGTGACGATCACCGGCACCGGATTCCTCGGTGTCGACGCCACGAACCCGGAGTCAGTCAAATTCGGTGAGGTGAACGCCACCTCCTTCACCGTCCTGTCGGCTGTCAAGATCACCGCGGTGGCGCCGGCCGGCTCGAACGGCGTCACCCCGGTGCGGGTCGTCTCGACCGGCGGGGCCAGCCCGGTCACCGCCACCAGCCGGGTCAATTACCGGGCGCCGCTCGGCCTCTCCGGAACACCTGTGGCCAAGGCGACAGGCGGACAGGTGGTGCTGACGGTCACCGGCGCTGAACTCGGCGCCGACGTCAAGTCATTCACCGCCGAGAAGATCGCGGTGGTCGTGGGCAGCCGCACACTCCAGCCCACCTACATCGACGAGAACCGGATGCGGATCAACGTGCCGGCCGCCAGCACCGACACCGTGCCGGTGAAGATCATCCACGACGGGATCGCCGGTGAACCGGCCACGATCACCATGGCCCCGGTCGTGGTCAGCGTGTCCACCCCGACCGGCTCGGTGGCGGGCGGTAAACGGGTCACCATCCGGGCGGCGGGCGCCAACCTGGCGGAGGCCACCGATTTCCGGTTCGGCGACAAGGCAGCCACCTGCGTCAAGCAGGGCACCAGCACGGCACTGTCCTTCCTCTGCACCGTCCCGCCGGCTGACGCGCCCGGCCCGGTCCAGATCGGATTCACCACCGGCAACGGCAAGACGAGCCGCTTCACCGCGGCCGCCACATTCAGTTACACGGTCAACTGACGACCGCCGGCGGTGACCACCGCCCGGACGAAGCCGCGGACGATCGGGTGCGGATCGGAACCGTCGCCGGCCAG
This sequence comes from Actinoplanes sp. NPDC026670, assembly GCF_040638175.1. Lineage (NCBI taxonomy): Bacteria > Bacillati > Actinomycetota > Actinomycetes > Micromonosporales > Micromonosporaceae > Actinoplanes > Actinoplanes sp. NPDC026670. Next base: position 20,949 of record NZ_JBEZXU010000053.1, on the reverse strand, counting down.
CTCGGGCTGGAACAGAGTGGCGAGGAAGAACGGGTGGCCGGGCAGCTCGGCCACCCGCACCTCGCCGCTCTCGTCACGGCCGGTGAAACGCATCCCGTGGGCGGTCAGCAGGTCGAGGTGGGCGCCGGCCAGACCATACGAACAGTGGTAGCGCTCCACCGTGCGGGACGTGCCCAGCAACTGCTCGATCAGTGACCCCGGCGTCACCTCGACGGCTGCCTCGTGCCCGGCCAGCGAGCAGGACAGCTCGACGATGAGCGAGTCGGCGCTCTCCTCCTCGCCCTCCGCATACTCCGAGTGGCTCGCGTTGACGAACCCGCACTCGTGCCGCGCGAACTCGAGCATGGCGTGCTGGAAGCCCCCACACGTGCCCAGGAACGGGATGCCGTCGAGCCGGGCCACCCGGGCCGCGGTGACGCCGCCCTCGGGGCTGCGATACGGGCTGCCCGGCACCAGCCAGATCCCGTCGAACCCGCGCAGGGCCGCCGGGTCCTCGGCGTCGGGCGTCGGGATCCAGTAGACGTCGAGGTCCTCCTCGTCGCGCAGCACGTCGAGCAGGGTGGGGATCCGGTTGTGCGCGCGAACGGCCGGTGACCGATCGCCGACCAGGGCGATTCTCTTCATGCCTCCACTCTCGTCCGCCGGCGAGATCAGGTCCAACGATGTCTGCTGTTCTCGGCATTAGCATTCCTGATGTGGACCCGCACCTGCTGCGCACGTTCGTGGCGGTGGCCGAGACCGGCTCGTTCTCGGCCGCCGCCCAGCGTCTCAGTTACACCCAGTCGGCCGTCTCGCAGCAGATCGCGCTCCTCGAGGCCGACCTCGGCACCCCGCTGCTGACCCGCCGGCCGGTCGGCCTCACCCCGGCCGGGGAACGCCTGCGACGGCACGCCACGATCCTGCTGACCCGGCTCGCCGCGGCCCGCGCCGACGTGACCCGGGCGGTGGCGCCACCCGGCCGGCTGATCGTCGGGCTGACCCCGCTCGCGTGGTCCCCGCGGGTCGCCGGCGCGCTGGCCGCGATCCGCGCCGAGTCGGCCCGCCTCGACAGCCGGGTGCTGGTCGACAGCCGGGACCGGATCGTCGCCGCAGCCGCCGCCGGGGAGATCGACATCGCCCTGGTCGACGGGTTCACCGCGCCCAACGACCCGCTGCCGCTCCCGCTGGCCGGGGCGATCGGGGTGGCCGAGGACACCGCCGTGGTGGCGGTTCCCCGCGATCATCCGCTGACGGCCCGCCGGACCGTGGACCTCGCCGACCTGACGGAGGCGTACTGGATCGACGCTCCGATGGTCTCGCCCTTGACCAGCCTGCCGGTGGACGGCCTGCGTGCCGGGCTGCGCTACGAGGGCGCCGACGTGGCGGTCCTGCTCGGGCTGGTCGAGGCCGGCCACGGGCTCACGGTCCTGCCGGCGAGCCTGTGCCTGCCGGCGAGCGTGTGCCTGCCGGCGAGCGTGTCTCTGCCGGCGAGCGTGTGCCTGCCTGCGAGCGTGTCCCTGTCCGCGAGAGCATCCGTGAGTGTGGCCGGTGGCGTCCCGCTGCCGCGGATGGTGCACCGGGTGGAGCTGCTGACCACGCCGGGCGCCGGCGCACCGGCGGCCCGGCTCAGCGAGCTTCTGACGAACGCAGCCCCTTGAGCAGCGCGATGTCCGCGGCGTGCCCCTCGTGCTCGACCGTCGGCGTCTCCACGATGACCGGGATGCCCTCGGTCGCCGGGTGGGCGAAGAGCTCGGCGAACGGCTCCGTGCCGATCCGGCCCTTGCCGATCGTCTCGTGCCGGTCCCGGGTCGAGCCGCACTCGTCCTTCGAGTCGTTCGCGTGGATCAGCTGGAGACGGCCCGGCCCGGCCGCCTCGACGAGCGCGTCGAGCGTCGACGTCATGCCGCCGGGGGTGGCCAGGTCGTGCCCGGCCGCCCAGGCGTGGCAGGTGTCGAAGCAGACGCCCAGCCACGGGTGCTGCTCCACGGCCGCCAGGTAGGCCGACAGGTCCTGCACCTTCGACGCCAGGCTCCGGCCGCCGCCCGCGCTCGGCTCGACCAGCAGTCTCGGCAGCTCCTCGGCAGCCGCCCGGTCGAGCAGCGGCAGCAGTTGCTCGTGCAGCTGGTGCATGGCCTTCTCGGCGTGCGCCTCGTCGACCGAGCTGCCGGCGTGGTAGACGACGGCCGTCGCGCCGATCGCCTTGCCGCGCAGCAGCGCGTGCTCCAGCGTGGCGATCGAGCGCTCCACCGTCAGCTCGGTCGGCGAACCCAGGTTCACCAGCAGCGACGCGTGGATGTAGGCGGGCAGCCCGCGCTCGCCGATCCCGTCCCGGAACAGCACGTCCTGCTTCGGGTCACCGGGCGGCAGGGCCCAGCCACGGGAGTTGGAGACGTACACCTGAAGGGTCTCCGAACCCGCGGCGTCGACGTAGGGGAGGGCCGCCTTGGCCAGCCCTCCCGACGTCTTGGTGTGTGATCCGATCCGGCGCAGCGTCACAGGAAGCACACCAGCTGGACGACGCTCTGCGGCGCGACCGGAGTGCCCGGGCCCGGGTTCATCTGCCGTGCCGTCTGGTTCGGGTCGCCGTTCAACTGGACCTGGACTCCCTGGGCCTGGAGCGCCTGAGCCGCCTGCTGGCATGGCTGGTTGGTCACGTCCTGCAGGATGATCTGCGCGGGGCCCTTGCTGATCGTGAGGGTGACCTGGGTGTTCTTTTCCACGCCGGTGCCCGGTTTGGGCGACTGGCTGAGCACCTCGTCGGCCGGCTTGTCGCTGTCCGCCGAGTTCTCCACGGCCTGGAGACCGCGCTCGTTGAGCAGCTGCCGGGCCTCGTTGATGTTCTTGCCCACCAGGTCGGGGATGGTGACCGGCGCCTTGCCCTTGCTCAGCACCAGGGTGACGGTCTCGCCGGGCTTGAGCTCGGTGCCCGCCTTGGGGTCGGTGGACAGCACGAAGCCTTCCGGCGCGGTGTCGCTGTACTGCCCCTTGCCCTGCTTGACCTTCAGCTTCAGGGCGTCCAGCTGGGCCTTGGCGGACGCCAGCTCCTGGCCCTCCAGCTCGGGCACCGGGTGCACCTCGGGGCCGAGCGACAGGATGACGGTGATGCTGTCACCTTGGACGATCTTGTCCTGCGGCCCGGGGTTCTGCTCCAGGACCGAGCCCTTCGCCACCGTCTCGCTGAATTTGCCGTCACCCAGGATGATCGTGAAACCCTCCTGCTTGGCGTACGCGGTGGCCTGGTCCTGGCTCATCGTCAGCAGCCGTGGCGTCTCGGTGTAGCGCCCGAGCGTCACCCACCAGGTGCTGCCCAGCACGACCAGCGCCATCACCGCGACCAGCGCGGTCAGCACGACCCGGCGCCGGTCCTCGAAGAAGCCGGACAGTCCACCGGCCGGCGCCGCGGCCCGGCGGTGCGGACCCGTGTTACGGCCGCCGCCCTGCTCCGGAAGCCGGGCCCAGGACGGGCGGTGCGACGCCTGATAGGCGGTGCCGGCCGGAACCGGGGGCACCATCGCGGTGGCGTCGGCCGACGGGATGGCCGGGACGATCCGGGTCGCGTCGGAGGTGCCGGGGGCGCCCGGGACCTGGCGCATCAGCGCGGTGTCGACGTGCTGCACGCCGAGACCGTCGCGGGTGGCCTGCACCTCGGACAGGAACGCGCCGGCGTCGGTCGGGCGTGAGCCGGCGTCGCGCCGGGTGGCCCGGGCGACGAGCCGGTCCAGCACCGGGGGCAGGCCGCGGATGATCGACGAGGGCGCCGGCACGTCGTTGTCGACGTGCTGCCAGGCCACCTCGATCGGCTCCTTGCCGTCGTACGGCACCCGGCCGGTCAGCATCTCGAAGAGCACGATGCCGGCCGAGTACACATCGGTACGCGCGTCGGCGTGCCCGTTCTGCACCAGTTCCGGAGCGACATACGCCACCGTGGCCATGAGCTGGCCGGAGTCGTCGACGGTGCTCGCCTCGATGGCCCGGGCCAGACCGAAGTCGGCCACCTTGACCACGGCGTCCACCAGGTCCGACGCGCCGCCGCTGGGCGCCTCGGCGACCAGCACGTTCTCTGGCTTGACGTCGCGGTGCACCAGGCCGGCGCGGTGTGCGGCGGCGATCGCGGCGAGCATCTGCTCGAGGATCGCGAGCGCCTCGACCGGGTTCAGCCGGGTGCGCTGGCTCAGCAGGTCACGCAGGGTGCGGCCCTGCACGAACTCCATCACCAGGTAGGGCAGGCCCTGGTGGCGCCCCTGGTCGTAGACCGCCACGACATTGGGGTGCGTCAGGCGGGCGATCGTCTTGGCCTCGTCGGTGAAACGGTCGACGAAGTGGACGTTGGTGGCCTGCGACGGGTGAATGATCTTCAGCGCGACGGTGCGCTCAAGCCGCTCGTCGGTGGCCCGGTAGACGGTCGCCATGCCACCACGGGCGACGCGACCGGTGATCCGGTAGCGCCCGTCAATCGTTGTGCCGATCAACGTATCGGCGACTGTGGTGTCCATCGGCGTGAAGTGTATGTGTCTTTCCAGTGGGGGTGGCCCAGGATGTCACAGCTGAGTCCAAACGGGTACCCAAACGCCGATGACCTGGGCTGATTGACGTGGAAGCCGTTCACATCAGGCGAAATTACGGATTTGTCACTCTGGGCTGCGGCGGTGATGGCTGTCACTGAGCCACGTCCAGACGCCACCGTCGAGGCTCGGCACGGCCGGGGAGCTCGGGCTCGGGCCGGCTGTGCCGCTGGGTGAGGCGGAGGCCGGCGCGGAGGGGTCCGGCGCGGTCGGCGTCGGCACCGGCGGCGTGTCGCAGTCGCAGTCCGGCGGGGTCGTGACAGGCGCCGCCGGCCGGGTGTTCTCCCTGCTCGGCGGGGGTGTCACGATGACCGTGGCGGTGGTCGTGGCGGGCTTCGGCGAGCTGGTGTGCGACCGGCGGGGAGTGCGGCCCATCCCGGCGTGACCGCCCTTCGCGGGCGGTGCGGCGGCCTCCGGCGCGGCCTCGAAGACGGGCGGCCTGGGTGGCGGCGGGGCGACCTCCGGCGCGGCTGCCGGCGGGTCGGTCATCCGCCCGGCGAAGGCGGTGGTCGCGACGAGGTAGGCCCCGGCCGCTCCGGCCAGCGCCAGCGCGCAGAAAGCAGCAACCGCGACAAATCGCCGTGGGGGCCGTTCCCCGGCCGCCACCGGCTCGGCGGGCATGTCGACGAGCGATCCCGGGAACGTGTTCATCCCGGTCGACGTGACGTCCGGCTCTGCCGCGCCGCGGCCCGCCGGGCGCCGGGCCAGGTCGTAGCGAAGGGACCGCCAGGCCCCGGCCATCTCCGCACGGATGTTGCGCCACAGGCTCATCAACAGTTCTCCGATCTGGTCTGGCACGCTGTACAGGTGACCGAACCCGTAACCCCCGGCCCCTCCGACTGGATCCCGCTGCCGGATGTGTCCGAAAAGCTCGGTGTGACGATCAGCAAGGTGCACCAGCTGATCCGCGAGGGATCGCTGCTCGCGGTCCGCCGGGACGGCATCCGGGTGGTGCCCGCCGAGCTGGTGGCGAACGCCACGGTGCTGAAGCACCTGCCCGGTGTCCTGACCCTGCTCCATGACGCCGGGTACAACGACGAAGAGGCCCTCGGGTGGCTGTACGAGCCGGACGAGAGCCTCGGCGGCAACGCGGCGGTGGCGCTCGGCGGCGACCGGGCCCGCGAGGCGAAACGGCGCGCGCAGGCGCTGGGCTTCTGACCAGCGCCTCTATGTGATCTATGCCACTAGGTCGGGAGGCGCGTCAGACCGAGCGCCGGGTCGCCGCGTCGGCCAGCGCCAGCAGCACCTCGCGCGCCTCCTGCTCGATCGGCGCCGCGTCCAGCGCCGTCAGCGCCTCCCGGCTCAGCGCGTCGATCCGGGCCTCGGTGGCGTCCAGCGCGCCCGACTCCCGGATGATTGCCCGCAGCCGTTCCACGCCCGCGTCGTCGAGCGCCGGATCACCCAGCGCCGCGTCCAGCTCGGCGCGACCGGCCGTGCCGAGCGCCGCCAGCGCCGACGCCACCAGGTAGGTGCGCTTGCCCTCGCGCAGGTCGTCACCGGCCGGCTTGCCGGTCTGCGCCGGATCGCCGAACACCCCGAGCACGTCGTCACGCATCTGGAACGCCTCACCCAGCGGCAGGCCGAACGCCGTGTACGACGCGGAGACCGCCGGGCCCGCCCCGGCCAGCGCCGCGCCCAGCAGCAGCGGCCGCTCCACCGTGTATTTCGCCGACTTGAACCGGGCCACCTTGCCGGCCCGCTCCAGCGACGTGTCGGCGGTCGCCTGGGTGAGCACGTCCAGGTACTGCCCGACGGTCACCTCGGTCCGCATCAGGTCGAAGACCGGCCGCGCCCGGGCCAGCTCGGCCAGGCCCATCCCGGACGTGTGCAGCAGATCGTCCGACCAGACCAGCGCCAGGTCGCCGAGGAGCACCGCCGCCGAGTCACCGAACCCGGCCGCGTCGCTGCGCCAGCCCTCCCGCCGGTGCAGCAGCTCGAACCGCCGGTGCACCGAGGGCTCGCCGCGCCGGGTGTCCGACCGGTCCATCAGGTCGTCGTGGATCAGCGCGCTCGCCTGGACCAGCTCCAGCGCCGAGACGGCCGCCACCACCTCGTCCGAGTCGATGCCACCGGCGCCCCGGAACCCCCAGTAGGCGAACGCCGGCCGCAGCCGCTTGCCGCCGCCCAGCACGAACGCCGACACCGCATCGGCCACCTCGGCCAGCGCCGGGTCGATCTCCAGCAGGTGCGCCCGCTGGGTCGCGAGGAAACCGGAGAGGGCCTTGTCGACGCGGGGCCGCAGACCGGCCCGCTCGAGCGGAGAGTTCGTCACCCTTCCAGACGCTATCTAATGCCCTCCGGCCCTGTTCAGCCGGGGAAAACCCGACGGTAGAGTTCCGGTCATGGCTCTCGGACTTCCCTCCCGGCTGCCCGGCACGCCGTCCGTCGGTGATCTGGTCCGCGGCTCGGCGCCGACGTTCTCGTTCGAGTTCTTCCCACCGAAGACACCGGTCGGCGAGGAGCGCCTCTGGCAGGCGATCCGGGAGCTGGAGTCGCTGCGGCCCAGCTTCGTGTCGATCACCTACGGGTCCGGCGGCACCACCCGGGACACCACGGTCGCGGTCACCGAGCGGGTCGCCACCGAGACCACCCTGCTGCCGATGGCGCACCTCACCGCGGTCGACCACTCGGTCGCCGAGCTGCGCAACGTGATCGGCCGGCTGGCCGGGGCCGGCATCAGCAACATCCTGGCCGTCCGGGGCGACCCGCCCGGCGACCCCACCGGCGAGTGGATCCGGCATCCGCAGGGTGTGCTCTACGCCGAGGAGCTGGTCCGGCTGATCCGCGAGTCGGGAGACTTCAGCGTCGGGGTGGCCGCCTTCCCCTACAAACATCCGCGCTCGGCCGACGTGGAGAGCGACACCCGGGCCTTCGTCCGCAAGTGCCGGGCCGGCGCCGATTTCGCGATCACCCAGATGTTCTTCGACGCCGACGACTACCTGCGCCTGCGTGACCGGGTCGCTGCCGAGGGCTGCGACACCCCGATCCTGCCGGGGCTGATGCCGGTGACCCAGATGGCCACGATCGAGATGGCGACGAAATTCTCCGGCGCCCCGTTCCCGGCGGCGCTGCTGCCACGTTTCGAGCGTCTGGCCGGCGATCCGGAGGCGGTCCGGGCGCTGGGCATCGAGATGTGTGCCGAGATGTGCGCCAGGCTGCTGGACGAGGGCGTGCCGGGCATCCACTTCATCACCCTCAACCGCTCCACCGCGACCCGCGAGGTCTGGCAGCTCCTGGCCCCCTCCGAGGTCGCCGCAGCCGCCGCCTGACGTGCCCCCACCCGCCGGCGGTGTGATGGGCTGGGACGACTATGTGGCGGCGTGGTCACGGCTGCATGGTGGCTTCGATCCGCGAAGCGCCTCGCCTCCGGTCCGTGGGTGGGTGCTCTGCGCGTACCGGATCGGGTCCTTTCTAAGTCGTAAGCGGATCGCGCCGCTCACGGTGACCCTCGCCGGTCTGCTGCTGTGTCTCGCCGTGCCGGTGGTGATCGGCCTGGCCGGTCCGGCCGGCCTGGCCGCCGGCGCGCTGCTGGTGCTGCTGGCCGCCGTCGCCGACGGGCTGGACGGCGCGGTCGCGGTGGTGTCCGGGCGGGTGAGCAGGGCCGGGCACGTGTACGACTCGGTCGCCGATCGTCTCGGTGAGGCCGCCTGGCTGACCGCGTTCTGGCTGGCCGGAGTTCCCGCCTGGCTCGCGGTGGCGGCCGGCGCGGGCAGCTGGCTGCACGAATACCTGCGGGCCCGGGCCGCCACCGCCGGGATGACCGAGATCGGCGCGGTGACCGTGGGGGAGCGGCCGACCCGCGTCTCGGTGGCCGTGACGGGCCTGCTCCTGGCGCCGGTGACGACCCTCGTGCTGCCCGTCGCCGCGGCCGTCTGGCTGCTGCTACAGGTCGTCGGCCTGGCGCAGCTCATTGTCGCGGTCCATCGCGCGCTGCGCTGACCCGCGTTTATTGGGTTGTCGGTGATCGATGCCGGGCCTATTTTTTCTACAGCGGATCCGAGCGGGCTGGAACGGTCCTGAGCTGTGATTTCGCTAAAGCGCAAACGATTTTCCGGGGGGTGACGAAATGAGTGCGGTTCTGGTTCTGAACGCCGACTGCGGGCCGCTGCACCGGGTCAGCCTCCGGCATGCGATCCGGATGCTGTTCCGTCAGGTCGCCGTGGTTCACGAGGCGCAGCCGGACACCCGGATGGGTGTCTATCCGGTGCCGACCGTGGTGCGGCTGGTGTCCTATGTGGTGACGCGGTGGCGTCGTGGCCGTGGTCCGGGCTGGTCGCGGGCCGGTGTGCTGGTGCGTGACGGGCGGAGGTGCGCCTACTGCGGTGACGGCGCGTCGACCATCGACCACGTGCTGCCGCGTTCGCGGGGTGGCCGCAACGAATGGCTGAACACCGTCGCGGCGTGTGGGCGCTGCAACAACCGCAAGGGTGACCGCACCCCGGCCGAGGCCCGGATGCCGCTGCGCATCACGCCGTTCGCGCCGGTCTGGTCCGCCCATCTCTGAGCCTTCCTCTCGGGCGGCCGGCGAGTTGACACGGGGACTCGCCGGCCGCCCTCTTTCCGTCGGCGAGAATGCGACGGAGACAAAGGGGAGAGCGGGTGGCGGAACTGGACGGGCTGCGGGAGATCCGCGAGCGGCGGGCCCGGCTCGACGCCGAGGAACTGGAGCTGATCGATCGGGCCCGGCGTTCCGGCGTGACCTGGCCGGCCATCGCCGCCGCGCTCGGACTCGGCAGCCGCCAGGCCGCCGAGCAGCGCCGCCGCCACCTGGCCGAGGCCGCCGAACGCGATTCGCTGCCCCGCCGGCAGGAGCTCGATCAGGGCTACGGCGACAGCGCCTCCCGCCTGCGTGAACAGGCGGTCGACCTGTACCGGCGAATCGGCGCGGACCGCCGCTGGGACGCCCGGTTCACCCGTGCCGCCCTGGTCCGGGAAACCCTCTCGGCCGCTCCGGACGCCCCGGCCGGCGCCCTCTACGACCTGGTGACCGCCGCTCTCGGCGATCTGGAGAACCGGCTGCTGCCGCAGCCGCTGCGAGCCTCGGTGGAGCGTCTCCGGGCCGAGTCTCAGAACCCGAGCCGTCCCAGATAGGCGACCACGTCGGCCACGTCGTGGGTGGCGCAGCCGACGTAGTTGTCCGGCCGGACGAGGAGCAGTGTGGGCCCGTCGGTGCCGTAGACCGGCGCGGCCTCGGTGACGTGATGGACCGGAACGGACAGCTCGGGCAGCGGCGCCGCCCAGTCGAAGGCCAGCAGGGTGGCGTGCGGCCCGCGCAGCCGGTCGAAGATCCGCCCGCCGGTGTGGAGGGGCGCGTCCGGCGCCCGGTCACCGGCACGAACCCCGCCGGGCCGCGGCCGGTGCTCCGCGGCGAGGGTGGCGCCCCGATAGCCGAGCGACAGCTGTCGCAGCACCGGGTCGTCCCGGCGCATCGCGTCGTCGGCGCCCTCGACGTGCCGCCGGTGCAGGTGGGTGCTGATCCCGAGGACCGACGCGGCGACCGGCAGCCGCTCCTCCTCGTAGGTGTCCAGAACCGCCGAGCTGCCGGTGGCGATCTTCCAGCCCAGGTTGTACGCGTCCTGAATGCCGGTGTTGAGCCCCTGCCCACCGGCCGGTGAGTGCACGTGGGCGGCGTCCCCGGCGAGGAACACGTGCCCGGCCCGGAACCGGGACGCCATCCGCATGTTGGCCCGGAACTCGGACGTCCAGCCCACCTCGGTGACCGTGATCGACGGATCGACGGCGGCCACCAGCTCGGCCGGGGTGAGATCCGACGGCGGAGCGGTGAGCTGGAACCAGCCGTCCCCGGGCAGCGGGCACAGCCCGAGCCGGAACGCCCGCCCCTCGCCGGGCCACACGTGCCAGTGGTCGCGGTCGAGGCCGGTGAGCCGGACGTCGGCGATGAACATCCGCTCCTCCTCGTGGGTCTCGCCCTCGAAACCGATGCCGGCCAGCTTGCGGACGGTGCTGCGCCCGCCGTCCGCGCCGACCAGCCAGCGGGCGTCCACGGTCTCGCCGGTGTCCAGGGTGACCCGGATGCCGCCGTCGATCGGGGTGAAACCGGTGAGCCCGACGCCGAACTCCACGCCGATGCCGTCGGCGAGCAGCTCGGAGGTGTGCCACTGGGGGAGCATCAGCATGTTCGGCCAGGGGACCGAGGGGGTCGGCGCGTGCTGTTCGTCGAGGCGGAACCGGTGGGTCCCGCCGTCCGGCAGATGCGCCAGCAGCTCCGGGTAGTCGCCGCCGGCCGCCAGGAAGCGCTCGACCAGCCCGAGGTCGTCGAGGACTTCGAGGGTGCGGGGTTGCAGGCCCTTGCCGCGCGAGCCGTCGAACGGCTTCGCCGACTTCTCCACGATCCGGTACGGCACGCCGTGCCGGTCGAGCTGGCGGGCCAGGGTGAGCCCGGTCGGCCCGGCGCCTGCGATTACGGTGAATTCTGATTCAGTGAACACGGATTCACCGTACGGCCGCTGGTAACCTCCGTCAAGTGGTGATGGGCACGCGCGCACAGCAGGCTGCGCAGACCGAGCTGGAACTGAAGGCGGCCGCGATCCGGGTGTTCGAGCGGGTGGGCTACCTGAACGCCAAGATCACTGACATCACGGCCGAGGCCGGGCGGGCCACCGGCTCCTTCTACAAGCATTTCCCGAGCAAGGAGAAGCTGCTGGAGGCGCTGCTGGCCGGCCTGCTCGCCGAGGGCGACGCCAGCGCCGAGCTGGCCGGCCATCTGGACGACTTCCGCGACCGGGCGGCGGTGCGCTGGCACGTCGCCGTCTACTGGGCCTTCTACCGCGACCATCGCGCGGTCATGTCGGCGCTCCAGCAGGCCGCGACCGTCGACGAGGAGTTCGCGCGCCGCAGCCGCGAGATGCTCGAGCCCGACCTGCGCCACATCGCCGATCATCTGGCCGGGCTACGGCCGCCGGGCGGCCCGCTGGTCGGGGCGTCGTTCTTCACCGCGACGCTCTCGTCGGTCGCCGCCGCGTGGTTCGCCGACCCGGATCCGGCGGCCGGCGAGACCGAAACGATCGAGGCCCTGACCACGTTCCTGCACACCGGTCTCGGCGGGCAGAACCCATAGATTGTACGAATTGCGCAGAGCCCCGTGGCTACCACGCGAGGCAGGCGCCGCTCCCGGCCGATTCGCGGCCGCCGGGCTGAATGCGGCGGTCACCGAGCGGCGGCTACGCCGCCGAACCCCGGGCCGGCTCTCGCTGTTGGCCCTGTGTCAGCGCATTCGTGCGGTTCCTTGATCAGCCGCCGGGGTCACCGTTTTTCTTGGCGCGCGTGAGGCGCGGCGAGTGCCGGCTATGCGGGATCTGTGGGGGCTGGTATCGACCGGCGACTTCAGCGGTGCGCCAGATTTATCCAGTTATATAGCGTTCGGGGGTTCGGGTGGTTCCGTGCAGCTCCGGTGTTCCCTTCGCGGGCTTCGGGATCATGCACGTCTTTGCCCCCTCGCGGCGATCTTGCACGGTTCTTCACGTCTCGAGTTTCGCCATTTTGCGCAGCGACATCGCCGGTCAGGGTCGACGCTGGGGTGAATCTCGCCTTCGCCCTGGTCAGTGTCATCCTCAGCGAACCTTGCAAGATCATCGTGAGGTTTTATGACCTTGGGCGGCCGTCCGGAGGCGGTGCCGGGAGCGGGCCGCCGAGGGCGGGTCCGCCGGTCGCAGCGGTGGTCAGCGCACACGTTCGCCGATCGTGTGCGCCTGCTTCGCTCTGACGGGGACGGGCGCACACGTTGTGCCGTCCGCGTGCGCCTGCCGTCGTCCCGGCGAGGGTGAAGTCGCACGTTGCCGCATCGTGTGCGCTGGTCGTCGCGTGCTGGCGACCATGCCGGGCCGAACACTGGCGACCGCGTCTGGCCGAAGGGCCGGCGGTCGCGTCTGGCCGAAGGGCCGGCGGTCGCGTCCGGCCGAAGGACCGGCGGCCGCGTCCGGCGGAAGGCCCACCGGCAACACGGCCCGGGCGAAGAACCGGTGCGCCCTGCAGTGATGCCAGGCCGGCGCGACCGAAGCAAACGATCCCTAAATGACGAATCTCGAGTTCACGTCCTGGGGTGCGTAATCGTGCAAGGTCCACGTCCTGGCGTGGACCTTGCAGGCGTTTCCTCGCCGGGGCGTGTCTCGCCGGGGCGTGGAGAACCGTGCAAGATCGCCGCGAGCGAGCACAGACGTGCAAGATCGGCTCGAGGGCCGGGTGGTGCAGCAGTGGGAGCCAGCCGGAGCCACCGGTACGCCCCGGCGGTCGCGTTGCGGGCCGGGCTGCCGCGGGCGTCGCGTTGGAGCCACGGGCGGGGTGGCTGCGGGTGGGGGCGGCCCACGGCGTACCGCTGCGAAGGTCTTTAAAACCGGATGCCCGGCACGCCGTTGTGCCGGGCATCCGAAGAAGCCGGGTACCGGACACGCCGTTGTGGCCGGTACCTGGAGTCAGGGGGCGGTCAGTGCTTGCTGAGCGCCTTGCGGTAGTCGCTGTTCAGGCGGCCGATGAGGCTCAGCGGGATGCCCTTGGGGCAGACCGTGGTGCACTCGCCGGCGTTGGTGCAGCCGCCGAAACCGGCGTCGTCCTGCGCCTGGAGCATGTCGAGGACGCGGCTGTCGCGCTCCGGCTGGCCCTGCGGCATCAGGCCGAGGTGGGTGATCTTCGCGGCGGTGAACAGCATCGAGGAGCCGTTCGGGCAGGCCGCCACGCAGGCGCCGCAGCCGATGCAGGTGGCCGCCTCGAACGCCGCGTCGGCGTCCTTCTTGGGCACCGGCGTGGCGTGGGCGTCCGGCGCGGTGCCGGTCGGGACGGTGATGTAACCGCCGGCCTGGATGATCTTGTCGAAGGCGCTGCGGTCGACGACCAGGTCCTTGATCACCGGGAAGGCGGCGGCCCGCCACGGCTCGACGTCGATCACGTCGCCGTCGGAGAACTTGCGCATGTGCAGCTGGCAGGTGGTGGTGGCCTTCTCCGGGCCGTGCGCCACCCCGTTGATCACCATGCTGCACGCGCCGCAGATGCCCTCACGGCAGTCGTGGTCGAACGCGATCGGGTCGTCGCCGGAGAGGATCAGCGTCTCGTTGAGCACGTCGATCATCTCGAGGAACGACGCGTCGGGGGAGATCCCCTGCACGTCGTAGGTGACCATCTTGCCGCCGGCCGAGGGGCCGGATTGACGCCACACCCTGACCTTGATGTCCATTACTTGTAGCTCCGCGTGCTCGGGTGGACGTACTCGAAGTTGAGGTCTTCCTTGTGCAGGACCGGCTTGCCGTCCGCGCCGAAGTACTCCCAGGCCGCCGCGTAGCTGAACTGGTCGTCGTGGCGCAGCGCCTCACCGTCCGGGGTCTGCGACTCGGCCCGGAAGTGGCCGCCGCAGGACTCCCGCCGGTGCAGCGCGTCGATGCACATCAGCTCGCCGAGCTCGATGAAGTCGGCGACCCGGCCGGCCTTCTCCAGGTTCTGGTTGAGCTCCTCGCCCTTGCCCGGCACCTTCACCCGGGTCCAGAACTCCTCCTTGAGCGCCCGGATCAGGCCGATGGCCTTGGTCAGGCCCTCCTCGGTCCGCTCCATGCCGCAGTACTCCCACATGATCTGGCCGAGCTCGCGGTGGAACGAGTCCACGGTGCGGTCGCCGTCGATCGACAGGAACTTCTCGATCCGGTCCTCGACCTGCTTCCGGGCCTCGACCACCGGGGCGTCCGACTCGGTCACCGCGGGGAACGGGCCGGCCGCGAGGTAGTTGCTGATCGTGTTCGGGAGCACGAAGTAGCCGTCGGCCAGGCCCTGCATCAGCGCGGACGCGCCGAGCCGGTTGGCGCCGTGGTCGGAGAAGTTAGCCTCGCCCACCACGAACAGGCCGGGGATCGTCGACTGGAGGTCGTAGTCGACCCACAGGCCACCCATCGTGTAGTGCACGGCGGGGTAGATGCGCATCGGCGTCTCGTACGGGTCCTCGCCGGTGATCCGCTCGTACATCTCGAAGAGGTTGCCGTACTTCGCCTCGACCGCCTTGCGGCCCAGCCGCTTGATCGCGTCGGCGAAGTCCAGGTACACGCCGAGGCCGCCGGGGCCGACGCCGCGGCCCTCGTCGCAGACGTTCTTGGCGGCCCGCGACGCGATGTCCCGGGGCACCAGGTTGCCGAACGACGGGTAGATCCGCTCCAGGTAGTAGTCGCGGTCCTCCTCGGCGATCGCACCGGCCGGCTTCGGGCAGTCGGCGGCCTTCTTCGGCACCCAGACCCGGCCGTCGTTGCGCAGCGACTCCGACATCAGGGTCAGCTTCGACTGGTGCGAGCCGGACTCCGGGATGCAGGTCGGGTGGATCTGCGTGTAGCAGGGGTTCGCGAACAGCGCGCCCTTGCGGTGCGCCCGCCACGACGCGGTGACGTTGCAGCCCTTGGCGTTCGTGGACAGGAAGAAGACGTTGCCGTAGCCCCCGGAGGCCAGCACCACGGCGTCGGCGAATTCGGTGGTGATCTCGCCGGTGACCATGTCGCGGACCACGATGCCGCGGGCCTTGCCGTCCACGATGATCAGTTCCAGCATCTCGTGCCGGGCGTTCATCTCGACGTTGCCGAGGCCGATCTGGCGCTCCAGGGCCTGGTACGCGCCGAGCAGCAGCTGCTGGCCCGTCTGGCCCCGGGCGTAGAAGGTCCGGGACACCTGGGTGCCGCCGAACGAGCGGTTGTCGAGCAGGCCGCCGTACTCGCGGGCGAACGGGACGCCCTGGGCCACGCACTGGTCGATGATGTTCACCGACACCTGGGCCAGGCGGTAGACGTTCGACTCGCGGGCGCGGAAGTCGCCGCCCTTGACCGTGTCGTAGAACAGCCGGTAGACGGAGTCGCCGTCGTTGCGGTAGTTCTTCGCGGCGTTGATGCCACCCTGCGCGGCGATCGAGTGCGCGCGGCGCGGGCTGTCCTGGTAGCAGTAGGACTTGACCCGGTACCCGGCCTCGGCCAGGGTTGCCGCGGCCGAGCCGCCGGCCAGGCCGGTGCCGACCACGATGACCGTCAGCTTGCGGCGGTTCGCCGGGTTGACCAGCTTGGCGGAGAACTTGCGCCGCTCCCAGCGGGTCTCGACCGGCCCGTCCGGGGCGGCCTTGTCGAAGACCGGCTCGCCGTCGGCCCAGAAGTCGTTAGCCGTCATGATCAACCCACCAATCCGGTCAGGACCGCGATCGGCACCGAGAGGTACATCGCGACCAGGATCACCGAGAGCGTCAGGGCGATCGCCTTGGCCCGGCGCTCGCCCTTGATCGTCTGCTGGCCCATCGTGCGGGCCGCGCTCCAGATGCCGTGCCGCAGGTGGAAACCGACGGCCACGACCGCGAGGACGTAGAAGAGGGTCACGTACCAGCGGTCGGGAGCGAAGCCCTCGACCACCCGCTCGGACGGGGCGGAGTCGCCGCCGGCCGGGTTCACCTTGCCCAGGGTCAGGTCGAGGATGTGCCAGATCACGAACAGCACGATGATCACGCCGCCCCAGCGCATGGTGCGTGCGGCGTAGCTGCCCTGCACCTTCGGCCGGTGGGCGTACTTGACCGGCCGGGCCTTCTTGGCGCGGATGGTCAGCGCGGCCGCCGCCCAGATGTGCAGGCCGATCGCGGCCAGCAGGCCGAAGCGCTGGATCCAGAGGAACCAGGCGTGCGGCAGCAGGGGGGTGCCGAGCTCCCGCAGCCACTCCGCGTAGTGGTCGAAGTCCGACTCGCCCACGAAGATCTTGAGGTTGCCGGCCGCGTGCGCGAAGAGGAAGAAGACCAGCAGCGCGCCGCTGGCCGCCATGATCAATTTGAGTACGACCGACGAGGGCCGGACCGACTTCGGCGGCGTGGGGCGTGCCGTCGCACCCGCAGCCTTGGTCGTCTTGGGAATAGGAGTGTCTACCGCCACAACTTGGACGGTAGAAAGTCCCGATCGATTCGTCTAATGCATGCAGGTGCTGCTCTCCATAGCCGTAAGCTATTAAGGTGCAGCTGCAACAACTCAGGTACTTCGTAGCGGTGGCAGAGACGCGACATTTCACCCAAGCGGCGGATGAATTGGGCGTCTCCCAACCAACCCTGAGTAAGCAGATTCACACCCTTGAGATGTCACTCGGCGCGCCACTCTTCGAGCGCATCCGTGGGGGCGTGACCCTCACCGTAGCCGGAGAAACCCTGCTCCCGCTGGCACAGCGGATGATCGCGGACGCGGATGCGGCACGGGACGCGGTCGCCGACATAGTCGGGCTCCGGCGTGGCGAGATCCGCCTCGGCGCCACCCCCAGCCTCTGCTCCTCGCTGGTGCCGTCGGTGCTCCGGGCGTACCGCTCGCACCACCCCGGGATCCGGCTGCACGTGACCGAGGGCAGCTCGCAGGACATGATCGCGGACCTGCTCGCGCACACCCTCGACCTGGCCCTCATCGTGCAGCCCGAGCACGGCGTCGACCCGGCCCTGGAGACCGCCGAGCTGCTCCGGGAGAGCCTGGTGGTCGCGTCGGTCGCGAGTGGCCCGCCGCCCACCGTGGCCCGCCAGCTCGACCTGATCGAGCTGCGGCACACCCCGATGGTGATGTTCCGCGACGGCTACGACATCCGTGACGTCACCCTCCAGGCCTGCGAGCGGGCCGGCTTCACCCCCAAGTTCGCCGTCGAGGGCGGCGAGATGGACGCGGTGCTCGCCTTCGTCGAGGCCGGCCTCGGCGTCGCCCTGGTGCCGAGCATGGTGCTGACCAACCGTCCACTGTTGCGGGCCACCCCGCTCGCGCCACCCGGCATGCGCCGCACCATCGCCCTGGCCCAGCGCCGCGGCGCGATCATGTCGCATGCCGCCGCCGCGCTCCGCGAGGTCGTCATCGAGCACTGCGCGGCCACCGTCCACATCGGGTAGTCAAGCGGGTGCGGCGCGTTTAGGCTGCGGAGGTGTGGCATGGCGAGTACCGGGATCCCCGGCTGGTCGAGGTCTACGACGCCGAACACCCCTGGGGCTGGGAGGACGACTTCTTCATGCGGGTCCTCGCCGACCGCATGGCGCCCCGGGTCCTCGACCTCGGCTGCGGCACCGGCCGCCTGGCGATCGCGATGGCCGGAGCCGGGCACGAGGTGACCGCGGTCGACCCGGCCCGCGCCAGCCTCGACGCCGCCCGCCGCCGGCCCGGCGCCGCCGGGGTCCGCTGGATCGAGGGTTCCTTCGAGGCGCTGCCGCCGCGCGCGTTCGACGCCGCCTTCCTGACCGGTCACGTCGCCGAGCTGATGGTGACCGACGAGGAGTGGTCCGGCGCCCTGCATGCCCTGCGCGACTCGCTGCTCGTCGACGGGCGGCTGATCCTGGACAGCCGCGACCCGGCCGCCCGCCCGTGGCAGCGGTGGGACCGGGCCGGCACCGAGCGGCCCATCGTTCTCTCCGACGGCTCGTCGGTGATCGCGTGGACGGAGAGCGTCCCGGCCGCCGACGAGCGCACCGTATCGGTGGTCCATCACTATCTGTTTCCGGACGGATTGGAGCTGACCAGCACCGCGGTGCACCGATTCCGCGACGAAACCACGCTGCGTGACACTCTGCGCGCTGCCGGTTTCCGGGTCGACCAGCTCTACGGTGGATGGAGCCGGGAGCCCGCCGGCCTCAGCGAGGACGGCGAACTGATAGTGATCGCGATCGCTGAGCCTCGGATAGCGCCCTGATGTGCCGCGTTACTTACTGAACCATTGCAGGACATGAATACCGGACTACTATCCGGCAGGCATCGGTACCGACCTCAACGACGGGGCTAGGTGGCATGTCCGACAACGAGTGGCCAAGGCAGTTGCCTCCGCCGGACCACGGCGACTGGAGCGAGGCGCCGCACAGCCGCGGCCGGCTCCTGCTTGCCGCCGTCCTGGTGATCACGGTCCTGCTGGTCGCCGGCGGCGTCGCCTGGCGGCTGATGAGCAACGGGACGTCCACGCCCGCCGCGCAGCCCAGCGCCGCGCCCGTTCCGTCGGTCAGCTCGCCCACCGTCACCCCCTGCCCCGACCCCGAGCTCGTCGTGGCCGCCGCCCCGGAGATCGCGCCGGTGATCGAGAAGGTCGCGGCCGACCTCAAACCGGCCGGGCAGCGCTGCGCGCCGATCGTGGTCCGCGCCGAGGAGCCGGGCGTCACCGTCGACGCCAAGGAACAGCCCGACGTGTGGGTGCCGTCGTCGAGCGTCTGGCTGCGGATCGCCGCCGACCGCAAGCACAGCTTCCAGACCTCCGGCGCCACCCTCGCCTGGTCGCCGATCGTGCTGGCCGCCCCGCCCGCGCTCGCCGACCAGTACGCCAAGGACGGCAAGACCGCCTGGACCACGCTGATCAAGGCGGTCACCGAGGAACGGGTCCCGGTCGTCAACATGCCCGACCCGCTGATCACCACGACCGGCCTGCTCAGCGTCCACGGCGTGCACGCCGCCACGGCACTGACCACGAAGGACCCCGGCATCGCCCAGCTGCGCGCCCTGACCCTGCGCAGCCGGCTCACCAAGGCGAACGCCGACCCCACCGCCCTGATCACCCAGATGACCCGGGAGGAGGACGCCGGTTCGGCCGCGTTCGGCGTCGGCGTCTTCCCGGTGGTCGAGCAGCAGGTCGTCGCCTATCAGAAGGCCGGGCACAAGGTCTCGCTGACACCCGCGGTGCCGGTCGACGGCCAGGTCGAGGCGGACTACCCGTTCGCGGTCCGCAAGGGCGTCAAGACCGGCCTGGTCGAGCAGCTGCGCACGGCGATCAGCAGACCGGAGCTGGCCGAGGCCGGGTTCCGCACCGAGCCCACCGCGGGCACCGCACGCCTGCCGGAGTCGGCGGCGGCGATGCTCACCCCGGCCAAGCAGTGGGCCGGGTTCCAGACCGTGGCGTTCCAGGTGCTGCTGCTGATCGACAACTCCGGCTCGATGAACGAGAAGATCGGCGCCGGGCCGGAGACCAAGGCGTCGCTGCTGCGCCAGTCCGGGGTCAGCGCGGCCGAGCTGTTCAACGAGGAGACCACGATCGGGATGTGGTACTTCGGCGCGGCCGGGGCGGCCGACCCCGCGCACACCGAGGTGGTCCCGTTCGGGCCGATCACCGCGGCCGTCGACGGCAAACCCCGGCGGCAGGCGCTCGGCGAGGCGATCGGCTCGTACCGGCCGCGGACGGGCGCCGGCACACCGCTCTACCAGAGTGTTCTCGACGGTGTCGAAGCGATGCGCGCGCAGGCCCAGCCCGGCCGCCCGTCGGTGGTCGTGGTGCTCACCGACGGCGACGACGGCGGCACCCGGTTCGCGATGAGCCAGCAGGAGTTCCTGAAACGGCTCAACGCCGGGCGCGACCCGGCCCGGCCGGTGCAGATCTTCGCGGTCGGCTACGGACCGGGCGCCGACCTGAAGTCGCTGGGGGAGATGGCGAAGGCGACGGGCGGCCAGGCGATCGGGGCCCGCAATCCGGCCGACCTCGCCTCCGCGATGGCCAAGGCGTTCCTGGCGACCCGCTCGTCGTAGAACGGGTCAGGGCGGGCCGATCTCGTCGGCCACGATCTTGGCGGACAGCGTCACCATCGGCAGGCCGCCGCCCGGGTGCACCGAACCGCCGACCAGGTACAGCCCGCCCACCGGCCCGCGGTTGCCAGGCCGCAGCAGGCCGCCCGCGGTACCGTAGATCGCCCCGCCCGGCGCCCCCGCCGACTCGGCCAGATCCGCCGGGGTACGCGTCTCCACGAACTCCAGCCGATCCCGCACGTCCACCCCGCGCCGGGCCAGCACGTCCAGGACATGACCGGCGTACGCGTCCGCCAGCCCCGGCCGCCGCCAGTCCACAGCGGACCCGCCGGTTCCGTGCCGGGGCGTGTTGACCAGCACGAACCACGCCTCCCGCCCGTCCGGCCGGACCGCCGGGTCGACGGCCCGGGTGACGAACACCGCCGGATCGTCGACCGGCCGGGCCCGCCGCCCCGGCCCCGGGAAGATCGCGTCGAACTCCGCGTCGTAGCGGCGCGGGAAGAAGACCGTGTGATGGGCCAGCTCCGGGGTGTCCCCGCGCACGCCCAGCAGCAGCACGAACCCGCCCAGGCTGCGGTCGGCGAGCCCGGTCAGCCGGGCCGGGCTCGGCAGCAGATCCCGGTACAGGGTGATCGCGTCCACATTCGACACCACCACGTCGGCGCGGACGAACCGGCCCGAACGCAGGGTCACTCCGCGTACCGCGGCGTCGGCCTCGATCGCGGCCACCTCGGAACCCAGCTCCAGGCGTACCCCCAGATCGTCGCATCGCGCGCGCAGCGCCGCGGCCAGCGTGCCCAGCCCGCCCGGCAGATACCAGCCGCCGTGCGTCAGTTCGGCGTAGGGGATCGCGGGGGGGGGCCCCCCCGCCCCCCCCCGCTCAGTTGACGGGTTCGTCGGGGTTGCGGGCACCCCCCAACGCCCCCGCCGGGGCCCCCCCAATGGCCCGGCCCCGG
>NZ_JBEZXU010000052.1:0-78390 GCF_040638175.1 Actinoplanes sp. NPDC026670 | reverse complement strand
GGTGGTGCCGAACGGGCAGCAACCGGCGTGATACCGGCCCAGAGACTTGGGACGGGGAGCGTGCGGGGAGGCTCGAGAAGCCTGGCCCTTTAGGGCCGGGTCGATTTCACGTACATCTGCCCGTCGTGGATGCCGGGAATAGCCCGCCCGCTAATGGCGCTGCTCGTGAATTTCCGGCACCCGAACGCTTGCGCGCGGAAAAGGTCGGGAGAAGCGAGAAACGCCTTTTTCGTGGCGTCGATGAACAGGTGAATGGCCGACCCTGTCGGTCGCCGGTGGCAGCCGCCGGACGACACGGATCCACACCGCCCCCCACATGCTCCGGCTATCGCGTAGCGTGCCCGTTGATCGGGGGAGGGTGGAGCTTGTTCGCGCTCGTTTTCGACGCGGTGCGGGCGCGAACCGCGCAGGTGCTGGCGATCTTCGTGCTGACCACGCTGGCCGCCGCAGTCGCGGCCGCCGGACCCTGGTATGCCTCCGCCTCCGCCACCCGCGCCGCCGAGGCACAGCTGAGCGCCGCCACGGCGGGCCAGCGCAACGTCTCGATCCAGACCGAGACCAGCACCCAGAACGACGCCGCCGGCACGCTGCGCGGGTTCGCCGACCTCGCCGCCGGTGAGCTGTCCAGCTCACTGGACCAGCCGGTCCGCGGGATCCAGCAGCGGCTGAGTGTCACCCGGGCCGGCGAGGACGCGAACATGGCGGTCGCCTACCGGGACGACTTCTGCCGCCACGTCCGCCTCGACGGACCCTGCCCGTCCGCCCCCCTCCAGATCGCGATCAGCAACGTCACCGCCCAGAACCTGGGCCTGGAGACCGGCGACGAACTGACCCTGCGCGACCGGTTGAGCACCCCGTTCCGGTTCACCATCGTCGCCCGCTACTCGATGCGCGATCCCGCGGACCCGTACTGGAGCAATCCGCTGTTCCGGGCCGAGGACCCCGGACTGGACCCGGTCTTCACCCCGGTCGAGACGTTCGATCCCGGCCTGTTCCCGGAGCCGACGCTCACCTACGACGTCCAGGTCCCGCCCGACCTGATCCGCGGCGACGGCGCGCAGCGCCTCGGAGCCGCGCTCGTCGCCGCCGAGACCCGGCTGAACCAGAACCGGCTGCGGATGATCACCGGCATCGGCACGGTGCTGGAACGCATCGCCGAAGACCGGGACACGGTACGCCGCGGCGTTCTCACCGCAGGCCTGCAGACGCTGATCCTCACCTGGTTCGCGATCGGGATCGCCGGACGCTGCACCGGCCGGGACCGGCGTACCGACCTGGCGCTGCTCAAACTGCGCGGCGTGAGCCGGGGCGACATCCTGCGGCTGGCCTGGGGACAACACCTGGTGCCGCTGCTGCTCGGTGTGCTGGCCGGTGCGCCCGCCGGGCTACTGCTCGCCGTCGGGCTCGCCGGGCCGGTGCCCCCGAGCGACCTGGGCGCCGCGCTGTCGCTCGTCGGCGCCGCCGTCGCCGCCGTACTGCTCGGCAGCCTCCTCGTGCTGATCCTCGGTGAGGCGCTGGTGCTACGCCAGCCGGTCGCGGTGCTGCTGCAACGCTCGGCGCTGGGCCGCGCCGACTGGCGCTCCACCCTGGTCGACCAGGTCCTCGCCGCCCTCGCCGCCGCCGCGGTCTACCAGGCCCGCTCCGGCGGATCGGAGGACGGCCTCAAAGCCGCCGCGCCCGCCCTCGCCGCGCTGGCCGTGGCCCTGCTGGCCGCGCGTCTGCTGGTCCGCGTCGCCGACCGGGCCGTCGGCGTGGCGTTGCGGGCCGGGCGGCTCCGGCTCGGCCTCACCGCCGTCCAGGTCTCCCGGCAGCGCGGCGTCGACCGGGTGTTCGCCCTGATCGTGGTGGCCGTCGCCAGCTTCGCCACGGCGGCCGGCGGGCTGGCCGCCGACCGTGCCGTCCGAGCCGACCGCAGCGCCGCGGAACTGGGCGCCGCCCGGGTGCTCACCGTGGACGCGCCGAACCGTACGGCGCTGCTCGCGGCGGTCCGGCGGGCCGATCCGGGCGGCCGGGAGGCGATGGCGGTGGTCGCCGACACCACGACCATCCCGCGGGTGCTGGCCGTGGACACCCCGCGGCTCGCCGCGGTCGCCGAATGGCGCCCCGAGTACGGGCCGGTCGGCCTGCTCCCGGACGCGACGGCGGCCGGCCTCGGCAAGCCGCTGCCGATGGTCACCGGCGACCGGCTGACCCTCCGGACCCGGTACGAGGGCACCGCCCCGATCAGTGTCGAGCTGCTGCTCCAGCACGAGGGCACCGGCCTGCCGGTGCCGGTCGACTTCGGTGTCCTCGGCGCGGGGGAGAGCACGGTGTCGGCTCCGGCGCCCGGATGCGCCACCGCGCCCGGCTGTCGCCTGGTCCGCTGGGGGTTGACCGCGCCGGGCTCGGCAAGCAGGTCGAGGCCCCTCCCGCCGGGCACCGTGGTGACGCTGCAGAGCCTGCGGCAGGACGGCCCGGCGGCGGAGATCCTGGACCCCGCCCGGTTCGGCGACATCGGCTGGTGGCGGCCCGCCATCGGAGGCGTCGCCCTCGACCTCGCCACCGCCGGCGACGGCCTGCGGCTGTCCGTCGACCGCAACGAGCTGGCAGTGCCGGTGAGCGGCACCGAGGTCTGGGCGTCCGACACCTCGATGCCGCTGCCGGTGGTGCTGGCCGGCGAGGCCCCGGCCGAGTGGCGCCTCACCGACCCGCTGCTCAACTCGTTCGGCCAGGCCCCGGCCCGGGTCGCCGGCACCGCGCCGGCCCTGCCCGCACTGGGCACGACCGGGATCCTCGTCGACCTGGACGCCACCCGCCGCCTCGCGGGGGAGAGCGAACCACCCGGAGAGTTCCAGGTCTGGCTCTCCGCCGACGCCCGCCCGGGCCTGGTGGCCGACCTGACCGCGGCCGGGCTCACCGTGATCACCGACGACAGCGCCGCGCAACGAGCCGGCGCCCTGGGCCGCCAGGGACCGTCGGCCGTCGCACGGTTCGCGCTGCTGGCCGGTGTGGCGGCGCTCCTGCTCGCGGCGGCCACGACAGCCGTCGCTGTCGCCGTCGACCGGCCCCTGCTGCGCGGGCAACTCGAGGCGCTGCGCCGGCAGGGACTACCCGCTCCGGTCGCGGTCACCACCGGATATGCCGGGACCGCCGCTCTCGTCCTGGCCGGCCTGTCGGTCGGGGTGTTCGCCGCCTCGCTGGTCGGGCCGCTCACCCGGATCGCCGTGCCACCGTTCACCGACGGCTGGGCGGTGCTGCCACCGCCGGCCACGCTCAGCGGCGCCGTGCTCGCGCTGTCCGCGCTGGCCGCCCTCGGCGTGCTCGGCGCGACCGGGTGGCTGTCGGTGCTGCCGCTGCTGCGCAGCCTGCGAGCGCCCGCCTCGGCGCCACCGGTGGCGCCGCCGCCCGACCGGCATACCGGCGGCGTGCCGGCCGGCGCCGCCGCCGGTCACGGCGCCGACCGGAAAGAGGACGGCCGATGATCTCACTGGTCTTCGTCATGCTCTGGCACCGCCGCGGGCAGGCCCTCACCCTGGCACTGCTCGGCCTGCTGGCGGTCACCTCCGCGGTCGCCGCGCCGGCCTATCTGATCGCGGTCGACCGGGCGGTCGCCGTCGGGCAGATCGACACCGCCGCACCGAACGAACTCGGCCTGGTGGCGAGCACCGTGCAGAACGAACGCGTCGCCACCGAGGACGACACCGGGCCGCCGAGCCAGCCGGAGCCGGACGGGTTGCAGTTCGGCGACGTAGCCGCGGCGCTGGTCGCCCTGCCCGGCTTCACCTACGTCTACTCGGCGGAGTACTGGGTCATCGGCATCGACCCGAACCCGGCTAACGCCGGGCGCCTCGTCTACCGCCAGGACGTCTGCGCCCACCTGCGGATCCTGACCGGCCGCTGCCTGGCCGCCGAGGGAGATGTGCTGCTCGGCGAGCACACGGCGCAGCGGCTGAACCTCAAGGCAGGCGACTCGATCGAACTGCGGGCGGCCGTGCCGAGCCCGGACCCGAAGAAGAAGAGCTGGCTGCCGGACGGCAAACCACGGCGCCTTCTGATCGCCGGCACCTACCGGCCGACCGAGCCGAGTGCCGGCTTCTGGGGCGCCCGCGGCTACTTCACCGCGATACCCGAGACCGGCCCCGGCGAACCGATCTTCACCGCCGCCATGACCCAGCAGAGCATGGACCATGGCAAGATCACGCTCGCGATGGACGGCCGGGCCGGCCCGGCCGCGTTGCACCCCGACCGTCTCGGCCAGCTCCGGGCCGACCTGCAGACGCTGAACCAGACCACCGCCGACATCGGCATGGCGGTACAGATCGACACCGGCATGCCGGCCCTGCTGGACCGCATCGACATCGGACAGTCGTCGACCCGGCTGCTCGTGCCGGTGCTGGCCGTGCCGCTGATCCTGCTCGCCTGCTTCACCATCTTCCTCACCGTCGGCTACGGCCTCGAAGGCCGGCAGAGCGAGCTGGCCGTTGTCGCGCTGCGTGGCTCGCGATGGTGGACACGGTGGTGGCTGGCCGCCGGTGAGAGCCTCATCGCGGTCCTGGCCGGCGCCCTGTTCGGCTGCCTGGCCGGGCAGCTGCTGGTCAACGCGGTCGCGGCGATCGTCTTCCCGGACGGTGGTGTCCCCGCGGACTGGAGCTCACTGCGTTACGCGCCACTGACTGCCGGGGCGGCGCTGCTGTCGGTGATGGTGGCCCAGCGCCGCCAGTTCGTCGGCTCGGTCGCCGCACTGCTGCGCCGCAACCCCTCCACCGGCAACGGCCGGTGGGCGATCGCGGGGGAGGCGCTCGTCGTACTCCTCGCGATCGTCGCCTCGGTCCAGCTCGTCCTGTCCAAAGGTTCGCTGACCGGGGTGGGCCTGTTCGCCCCCGCCATCCTGATGCTCGCCCTCGGCCTGCTCGCCGCCCGCGCCCTGCTCCCGATGATCAGCCGGTACGCGGTCCGCGCCCTGCACCGCGGCCGTCTCGGTGTCGCCCTGGCCGGTCTGCAACTCGCCCGCCGGCCCGGCGCCGGCCGTCTCTTCGCGCTGCTGGTGGCCACCGTGGCCGTGGCCGGGTACGCGACCTGCGCGGTGGACACCGCCGCCGCCGGCCGAACCGTCGAGACGACCCTCGGCATCGGTGCCGACCGGGTCCTCACCGTGCAGACGGCACAACCCCAGCAGCTGCTGTCCGCGGTACGCCGGATCGACCCGGACGGAGACTTCGCCATGGCGGTCACCCGGCTGCCGCCGAGCGGCGCCGCCACCGACCCGCCGGGCCTGGCCGTGGACTCCACCCGGCTGGCGGCCGTCGCGGCGTGGCCGGGCGACGGACCCGGCCCGGCCGAGGTCGCCGCACGGTTGCGCCCCGAGTTGCCGGCTCCACCGATGTTCGCCGGCCCGGACATCGCCGTCGACGTGTCGGCTTCCGGCCTGGTACCGGGCACGAAAGGCCTGCGGCTCCAGGTGTCGGTGTCGTCGCTGACCGGGCTCGGGGACGCGGTGATCGAGCTCGGCGAGCTGCAGAACGGGCCGGTCACGTACCGGCAGACGATTGCCTTCTGCCAGGGCGGATGCCGGCTCGACGGCATCGGTCTCGGCCGGACCGGCTCGTTCCCCGTCGCCGCTGAGCTGGTGTTCCGGGGTGTGCGCGCCACCGGCCCGGACCGGGAGGCGCTGCCCGTGACCCGGCTGGCCGACCCGGACAGCTGGCGGGCCGGCCCGGAGGTGCGGCTGGGGCAGGCGCCGGACGGCCTGCGACTCGGTTTCGCCGCATCGGTCGGTGACTCCGCGCTGGTCTGGATCAAGCCGGCCAGCACCCCGGAGCGGATCCCGGTCGTCGTGGCCGGTGGCCGCCTCGCCGACGACGAGATCAGCGGCCTGGACGCCAAGCCGATGCCGATCACCGACGCCGGGACCCTGCCGGTCGTGCCGCAGCTGGGCCGCCGGGCCGTCCTGGTCGACCTCGAGTACGCGGACCGGATGACCCTGAACGCCGGTCTCGGCACCACACCACAGATCTGGCTCAGCGCGACGGCGCCGCCGGACATCCTGGACCGGGTCTCGGCCCAGGGTCTGACCGTCATTGACGACGTCCGTTCCGATCAGTTGCGCCGCCGCCTCGACCAGCAGGGGCCGGCGCTGGCGCTCGGGTTCCACGTGCTGGCCGCCGCCCTGGCCGTGCTGCTGGGAGCGGGCGCGCTGGTGCTGTCGGCAGCGGTGGACCGGCGCCGCCGGACCGAGGACCTCTCCGCGTTGCGGACCCAGGGGCTGCGGCCCGGCCCGGCCGGACAGGCGACGCTCTGGACGTATCCGGCACTGGTCGCTGCCGCCGTGGCGGTCGGACTGCCGGTCGCGGCGATCGCGTGGCTGGTCACCGGCTGGGCACTGCCGCTCGCCGGCCCGTACCCGCCGGACCTTCCGCTGCCCGGCTGGCCGCGGGTGACCGTGCTGCTCGCGGTGGGTGCGGTGGTGCTGCTGGCGCTCACGGCGGTGGCCGCTGCCACGGGCCGCAACCTGCGGCGGGGAACACTCTGACACACGGGGCGCGATGCGAGCGGACCTGGCATACGGGCGCCGGCTCTCGCCGAACGCTTCGTGCCGGAACCGGCTGACGACTGCAGAGGTCAAGCTTCGTGGCCCGGTGCCAGCGCCACGTCGACACGGCGTAGCTGCTCCACCGGCCACGGATGGTTTCGGTCTTCCCTGTCGGGGCTGCTGCGCATGCAGTAGTACTCGTCGTTGACCCAGACGTCGTTCCACAACCGCCATTCCGGTTCGGAACTGCGGTCGACGAGGATGCCGGCCAAGGTCGGCACCTCAGCCGACAGCCGATCCCGTCCGCTGACCAGGGCCAGCGCCTCCGCCAGGTGATCAGCGGCCTCGTCACCGGCCGCAGCGTCCCCCAGGAACGGAGTCAACAGCAGCAACCGCCGCGCCGCAGCCAGCCGATCCGGCAGGGCATCCCGGGCGATCGCCTGCAACTCCGCCCACCGCAACCCCGGCCCGAACCAATGGCCCGACAGCTGCGCCAGCGTCATCCCCGGCCCGCCGTCACCCGGCGCCAGCCAGAAGTCGACCATGTACTCCGTGTGGGGCCCCACCACGCATCCCGGCTCCAACGTGACCATCGCATCGGTGCGGTACACGACCAGTGCCGCCCCGCCGGAGGGAAGCGTGATGGTGAAGGTCGGCCAGACTCCGGTGTGAAACGGTCGAAGCCACTGCGCTTCGGGTAGCCCGAACACCGCCTCCAAGGCCGCGACGTCCTTGCCCGAGGAAGACAGGTGGTATGCCCAGAAGCCGGGCTCCGTGAACAACGCCGAGCCGTCGACCGCCAACGCGGAGGCTGGCTGCCGCTCAAACGATTCGAACTCGTCGAGTGCCCGCCTCGCACGCTCAAGATCGACTTCGAAGTCGGCTGCCAGGCGCTCCGCAGTCATCGGTTCCGACGCCCACATATCGCCGTGTTCGTCACAGCAAGGCTGACCGTCCCAATCTCCGTACCCGTAAAGCTCCACAGCTGATGATCATCGTGGTGACGGCAGGAACCCGCCACCCCATGTTGACGGAGAACGGGCGGAGGCAACCGGCAGCTACGAGTTGAGGCGGTGATGCCGGTACCGCTTGTCGGGCTCTCCAAAATCGAAGCCGTTCTCATCGAGCGCGTTGAAGATCGTCAGCCAGTAGGGCGAGAAGTCGAACCCGATGGTGACGTTGCCGTTCGCCATGTCGCCTCGGCCTCCGTCCCATTCGAGCAGGGCCGTGTGATGAAGGGTCTGACCGGCGAGCTCAGCGAGCTGCGGCGTGGCGTCCGGTCGCCACGCGAGGTTGAAGCCAGTGATTTCGATCGGTCGGCTCGGGTCGACGGTGTTCCACGTGATGCAGAGGTCATCGAACTTCTGATGGTCGATGCTGACCCGCTCGTCATCGAAGTCCAGCACAACGGGCGCGTTGGTGAACCACTCGTCATCGTCCAGATCCCAGACCACCCAGACATGTGTAAGGGTTCGACCCGCCAAACCTGCGAGGCGTAGGCCGTGGACGGCAGTGATGCTGTCCCGGCCGCGGAGCCAGCGCGGTTCGTAGTCCTGTATGCCGAAGCGGAACATGACGCCGATCCTCGCGAATGATCCTCGGGCTCGCCACCCGGATTGCCGCCGTCAACGGTCAGCGGGCCTCAGTGGACAGACGCGCAGTTCCGATGCTGTACCGCTCCCGGATCAGATCTGCGGTGGGGTGATCGGTGATGGTGAGGACGACCTCCACCGGCAGAAACGACATGGCCGGCCCGGTGCTGGAGTGCAGCATGCTGCGGGCCTCGGCCCAGCGACGCTGGATGGTCTCCTCGAAAGCCGGTGCCACGAGTGCGACGGCTACCTGGTCGTATCGGCGGTACGTATGAAGTGCCTCGGCGAGGGCCAGGACGCGGAGGGGCTCGTTGGTACGGCGTAACGGACAGCCGCCGTCCGCGGACCACCAGCCGCTCGCCTCCAGGGTGCGGCTCGGTGCGATGGTGACGAACCGGCGATACTCCGGCCTGGCATCGGGGGAGCGCAGCAGGAAGCAGGCGTCGGGATCGCCGCCGAACGGAGCGTTGGTCCGGCAGGTGTCCCGGCGCGGGTTGGCCGGGTTCGCGTAGGCCGGGCACGAGCCGAGTTCTTCCTCGAGGAGGCGGACGAGGATCAGCGCGGCAACTCGCCGGCCGTCTGCGGTGGTCCCGGTCAGCAGCACGTCCACCGAGGTACGGTCCGGGCCTTCACCCAGCAGGTTGTCCTCGTCGGCCCAGCCGAACACCGGGTCGTCAGCCCGGTTCACGGGCATGGTCAGCGCCTTGCAGACGCGGGCGGCTCCGTCCGTGCCGACCGGGGCGAACAGGCTTCTGACGAAGTCCTGGGGATCGTGTTCCTCGAGGTGCTGGCGGCGCTGCACGCTGGTTCGAGGCGGAGCCGGCCGCGGCCCGGCCGTGGGAACGGAGCAGACCGGCTGACTGGCGGTCCGGATGACCTGCGGTTCGTCGGTGGCATATCCGTTCACCTGTTGAAAGGTCAACATGCCGGCATCGATGGCCTCGACTTGTGCGGGATGAAGGGGATGCAGGTGTGCCTCACCGTACGGTGCAGCCAGCAGAATACGGTGACGAAGGAGGCCACCGAGCTCGCCAACGTGTACGGCGAGCTCGTCCAGGACGGCCCGGACCCACACCATCTGGTCGAGGCGGTCGAGCACCGCGCCCGGATTCGGATCGGTGATCACGTAGTTGACGGCGGGCATGGCCTCCGCACCGAGCAGAACGAGTTCGGGACCGGTACGGGTGAAGCGGCGGATCGGCACCACCGTCCCGGGATCGCGGCCGGCCGCGGCCAGTACCGCTGCCTCGGGGAAGATCCACGAGTCGTCGTCGGCCGGCACCAAGGACCAGCTTTCGGCTCGTCGCCGGGCAAGTAATTCGTCGAAGGCCGGTACGGCAAGCGGCGCCACCCGGTATCCGTCGTGGACCCAGACTCGTACACCGACCTGGAGAGCGGCGGCCCGTTCGAGTGTCCGCTGTTCCCGGCCGGCGGGTAGAACCAGGTTCAGGTCCTGGTCGTGGGCGAGCCCGAGACCATAGGCCAGCGCGCTGTCGGCAACGCTCGGGCTCGCGTCGAGGTCGGCCACGACAGTCAGTTCGTCGTCGCTCGCGAAAAACATCAGCTCGTCTGCCACCTCAAGGCCCGGGAGCATCCGAGCGGTCGGCAGACCGGCATGCGAGCACAGCCGCATGAGGTGCTGCCAACGACGAGCGTCCGGGGTGAGGTCCTCCCAGGCGAGACTGTCCTCGACCGCGGCCGCCAGTTGGCCGAGCCCGTCGCCCATCCGGTGACGTGCCGCGAGGTCGATCACCCGGCCGCCGACGTAGGATCGCCCGGTGGGGCTGAACCCGCACCACACGTTGCGGGTACGCAGCAGGACCCAGCGGCCGGCTCGCTCCCGGTCCGAGGCGGCGGCCGTCAGCCCGCCGACGTGTTCGATCACCTCGTCGAAGGCTGCCGTGGACAGCGCTCGCACCATGCCGGCGGGATCGGCGCCCGCCGTGCGGAGAAGCAGCCCGACCTGCCACATCAGTGGAAATGCGGCGTCTGCCCGGGTGTGCAGGCAGCTGCTGTGATGGGTCTCGTCCGGAAGGCCGAGCCGCTGCTCGACCGCGTCGGTCCACTCGATCCAGCCGTAGCCGTCGGGGTACGGGTGCCGAGGGCTGACGCCGTCCCCGCGAATCGTGCTGTTCAGCCTGCCGAGGTACCGTGACCTGCTGGCACAGTCGGCCGACACCAGCGCGACGTCGTCCAGGTCGGTGTCGAACGAGCCGGTGGTCACCGGCTCCGGGACGAGGCCAATCCGCCGGTAGTGGCGAACCGTCAGTTCCTGAGTGAGACGCAGCCGCCGCCAGGCCGTCACCGACGGCAGCACGCTGTCCGCCCGGACGAGACCGCCGGCGTCCTCCGTGCGCCTCGCCCAGAAAGGGTCGCTCACGGCAGCACCGGTGAAGACGGCAGATTCACGATTTGCCAGCTGGACGCCGAACCGGCTTGGCTTTTGTCGCAGGTATGTCGACGGTGGCCTCGCCCTTTCGGCCTTTGACTGTCCATTCGATCACCGGTTTCCCGTCCGGGGTGGCGGTAGCCGGTGCGACCAGTGAGGTCAGGACCACGAGGTTGCTGGGATCGAGCTTCTCCTCGACCGCGGCGGCGGGTGGCTCGGCGGTGACGTAGACGAGCAGCGCGCCGCGGTGTCCACGCGGATGACGCAGTTGGTCGGCAACGGGATCATCGACTTTGGTCGTCATGCCGGCGATGCGTTCCAGCGCGGCACGGTGCTTCGGGTCGCTGCCGGAGAAGTCGGAGCGGTCGAGGCGGCGCACGCGGGTGATGATCTGACGCTCACCAAGCCCCGGGAGCGTATGAACGGCGCCCTTGGTCAAAGTCGGCCAGACCACCAGCATGTCCTCGATCTGCCCGCGCTCGACCCTGTCCCGGTAGAAGTTGATGACCGGGTCGACGACCTTGCGTACGTTCGGATGCCAGCGCAAAGCTGTCAGCGCCTCGATGAACGCTTCGCCGTCGACCGTCCCGACTCGCGCCTTGAAATATGACCGAAGCTCAGGTTCGTGCCGGCTTCGCGCGGACACGAACGCTTTCTCCTCTGTCGCTGCGGCGAGCAGGGGCAGCAGAGCCTCGTAGTTCGCGCGGCGGCCGCGGTCGTCGTCGGCCGGGCCGTAGTAGTCCTTGAGCCGGCCCGAGTCGCCCATCGTGTGGACTATCGCGTTGAACATCTTGCTCGGTGCGGTCGGCCGTAGGTACGGCAGGTGCTGGCTGACGATCGGCGGCACCTGCCACGGTTCCAGGATGTCCTCGTACTCGCGCAGTCTTTCGCGGAAGGCCATCTCGTCTCGCATGAGTCCTTCGAATGCCTCATAGAGGTCGACACGCTTGTCAGCGTCGTGGGGGTCGCGCCGGATGAACAACCGGACCAGGTCCCGGTAGCCCGGCCGGAAGCCGAACCACCGGCCGGCCTGCATCATGGTGTCGCCCTGAAGCGCCTTTCGCGTGTAGAAGGAGACGGTCAGCCCTTCGACGGTGAAGCCGCGGCTGAGTTTTGCGCCGCCGATGAGGACGCGCCACACGCTGTCGCGGTCGAAATCGAGGGCGTATTTCTCGGCCTCGACCTCGCTGTTCACGACCATCACCGCATCACCTACCGCGGTGATCCGGCTGAGGGCCACGCCGAGTGGCTCGATCAGTTCGTCGAAGGAGCTCGGAACCGGGAACTCACCGGCTCGGGCCCGGCTGACCGGTTCGAAGTCCTGTTCCCAGAGCTGCTGCAACCGGTCCAGCGCCTCCGGCGAGCTGAACGACGCCTCCTTCCACACCTGGCGAACCAACGTGGCCATCTTGCTGTGCTCGGCGGTCTTGGTTGCTTCGTGGATCATCATGGTGTGGTGCCGGTAGCGCACCGGGTGATGCTGCTCGCGGTACACCTTGATGGCGCCGGCCAGCAGGAATGCGTCTATTGCGGCACGGATCTCCTGGCGGCGTTCGTCGTCGGAGCTCGTCGAGTCGTCGTCCGGCGGAGGTCCTACCGGCCGGATGTAGGCGACCTCGTTGGAGGTGGCCGGATCGTTCTTCTCGTCCTCGCTGTTCCAATCGACGTCGTGGAAGTCGGCGACGCCCATGTACTGCGCGGGCCGATCCAGCGCGATGACGAAGTTCTTCGGGAAGATGTCGCTGGCGTCCTCGGGGTCGACGAAGAAGTTGGCGAACGGCGTGGCGGTGTACATCACGAGCTGGGCCCGGGGCAGGCGTTCGAGCAGGCCCGTGATGGCCTTGTTGATCGCGGTGCGTTCCTGGGTCTTCCACGGATTCTTGGTGTTGATCGAGGCCAGATCCGACTCGTCGTCGATGATCAGTGCGGGCAGTTCGTTGAGGCTCTGCTTGAGCGGGGCCAGGTCGTCGGCCAGCTTCTGCAGCACTTTGTCGTTCTTCTTCACCACGACGAGCCGTACGTCGGCGGTTTTGAGATTGGCCGGATCGTAGAACGGCTTGCCGGGATCGCTGCGGTGCAGTTCCATGCTGGTCAGGCCGTGTTTGAGCCGCATGTAGTCGTCATTGAGCAGGGTCAGGCGCTTGATGACCGGATAGCCTTTGGCCTCGAAGTCTTCGCCGTGCTCCACGAAGTTCTTGTTGAGCCAGTCGTCGTCCCCGGCGTAGTCGAAGTCGGTCGACGCCTCGCTCTTGATGCCGCGGAGCAGGTTCTCCCGGCCGACCAGTTCCCGGTCCAATCGGCGCTGAGTCTGCGACCGCAGGAGTTCGATCGTCCCGGTCATCACGATGATGAGCCGGTATCCGGCATCGATGGCTTTGGCGATGACTCCCGTGAAGTTGGCGGTCTTGCCGCTCTGCACATAGCCGACGACCAGGCCCTTGCTCTGGTACTGGTGCTCGGATGCCGGGTCCGAGATGCGGCCGACGATGTCGGTGGTCGCCTGATCGAGGGCGGCCACCGAGTCGGCCGGCCAGCCTCGCTGGTGTAGCAGGTAGTCACGGTAGTGGGGCCAGTAGAACGACCACTTGCTCTGTCGATCACTGTCGTACCAGGGGTTCCACTTCTCGCTGATCACGGTGGGGCGCATGATCGAGACCGGTGCGATGTGATCGAGCCGGTCGACCACGGGTTGGGGAAGGTCGAGCAGGTCGTAGATCCGGCGGCGGCGTTGCACGGTGCGGGGATCGGTCATGGTCGGCTGGTCCCAGGGCGGGTTCTTGGCGAAGTCCCATTCGGCCAGCGTGATCGCGAGTTCGCGTACGGCCTTATTGTCCTGCTGGTTGTGCTCTTTGAGGAAGGCGAACAGTTCGTCGGTGGTCAGCGGCGTGTCCGGCCATCGGAATCCGTTCAAGGGTCCCAGCAGGGGCATCGGCCCGGAGTTCCGGAGACCGCCGACCGCGGACAGCAGAGCGGAGTTCAGGTCAGCCATGGTGGTCTCCCGTGAGGAAAGCGTGTGCCGGCGCCGGGGGTGTCTCTGGAGTCAGGTTCGTCAGATCGACGGTGTAGCTCGCGCCGACGATCAGCTCGGGACGAGGACAGGCGCTTTTGATCATTTGGCGGTTGAGTGACGGGAAGTCGTCGTTCACCGGGAAGGCGGCGGGTATCGTGCGCAGTCGCCAGGGTTCCCGGTAGAGCGCGCGATCACGTTCGCGCCAGCCCGCCATGCCGAGAGCCTGGTCGAGCGTGGAAGCCGCCGGCCCGGCCGCAGTCCGCACATCGTCGACCAGTTGCGCCAGACTGCGGCCGCTCTCGCTGGTCGCTGTGGTGAGTTGCACCGAGATCAGCCACAGTGCAGCGCCGGGAACGGGATCGAGTTGGTCCAGGCCGCTGATGGTGTGCCGGCGGCGTTCGGTGCGGGTGGTCTTGATCTCGCAGGTGAAGGTGTGGAAGACGAAGTCGTGTTCGTTGGCGGCGTGGCCTTTCCATGATTCGACGGCTGTGGCGGGGCCGAGCTGCCGGAGGCACGATTCCAGGAAGAGCATTTCGCCGTAGAGGCCGACCTGTCTCTCGGCGGACAGGGCGCCGGCCCGTGCCAGCAGCGCGCCGAAGGTGGACAGCGCCGTGCCGACGGCGGCCGGGAACGGCAGGCCGTCCTGCTGGATCAGGTCGGCGATGTCGCTGATCAGCAGATACGCCTCGTACTCGTTGTCGTCGTACTGGACGACGATTTCAGCCCAGCGGCTTCCGGCGTCGTCGACGACGGACGTGCGGACGTTCTCGTAGCGTGCGACGTCGGGAGCGTCCGTCCCCTGGTAAGGCGTGCGTAGCGACAGTTCGTGCCGTTGCGGCTCGAAGTCGATCCGGCAGGACGGTTCGCCCGGCACCGCGATGGCTGCGGGTACCCGGGCCAGGTAGTCGGCGAGCCCGTCGCGCGACAGATGCCGGTCCCGGGTTGGGGCGGTCATCGTGACCCGCCATCGCGATATCGGGACTCGGCACGGATGGCGGCGGACAGAATCGCCGACCAGACCTCCAGCAGGTCTTTGTCGCGTGGCCCCCACACGCTGCCCTTGAAGTGGTCCTCAGTCAGCAGGAACATGAGTGTCTTCACCAGCGGTGCGTCGCTCAAACCGATGTTCCCGCCGGTCAGTGCTGCCCGGTATTGCTTGTTCAGGTTGATCACCCGGGCTGCGCGGTCGAGTTCGAAGAACTTCTCCGGGGCCATCGAGTTCCAGCGGATCTCCACCGGGCCTTCCTCGGCGCGTAGCGGTACCTCGGCGCGGATGACACGCCGTACCTCCTCGTGCAAGCCCTTGGAGGGCTCGGCCATCGGCCGGCGGCGGTGCTGCCGGCGCCGGGATTCGGTCAGGACCGATTCGGCATGGGTCAGATAGTCGGTGAAGGTGCTCTGCTCGCCGCGGTGGTCGTGTACGGCGTGTGCGATGGCTGTCTGGAACTCGTGCGTGAACAGGACTCCGCTCTTCTCCGGGTTCAGCCGGATCAGGTCGGCCACCGCGGCGAAATCGTCGATGACGACGCGGGCGAGGGCCCGGTCCTTGTGGTTGGCGGTCACGTGGTTCCAGCCACCCGCCTGCAACAGGCGATCACTGCGGTAGAGGAAGAAGCCCTGGAACTCGGCGCCGTCCCGGCCGTAGAGGCGGAATTCGGGACCGTTCAGCTTCGTCGGGAGGATGTGGCAGGTCAGATCGACGCGACGGTGGCCGATGGTGGCGGTCAGTGTTCTCGGATAGCCGTCGATCGCCGTGGCACGATGCCCGAACGGGTCGATGGGCGTGATCGGTTCCGGGATACCTGCGCGCGCTTGCGCGATGTCGAATACATCCAGGTCGATCCGCAGGCGGCGGGATTCGAGTAGGCGGTGGTAGATCAGGCCAAGGTGCAGGCGAAGCCGTGTCTTGGTTTCTTCCAGCCAGTGGGTGAGCCCGGCGTGGGAGGTCTGCGGGAACCGGGTGTCTGCCCAGTGCACCACGGTTCCGGTGGTGGCGCCGATGCGTTCCAGCATGGCGTGCAGACCGTCGCGGACCGTGGCGGGATCGATCACGTCACAGCCGTAGTCGCGTTGCACGTCGTTGCGCCGCAGCCGGCGGCAGTGCGTCTTGCCGGATGCCGGCCGGGTGGCCAGAG
The DNA here is from genome assembly GCF_040638175.1 of Actinoplanes sp. NPDC026670. Taxonomy (NCBI): domain Bacteria; kingdom Bacillati; phylum Actinomycetota; class Actinomycetes; order Micromonosporales; family Micromonosporaceae; genus Actinoplanes; species Actinoplanes sp. NPDC026670. The sequence goes on along the minus strand of NZ_JBEZXU010000052.1, from coordinate 62,756 downwards.
TCAGCGTGTCGGCGTGACTGAACGACGCCGCCTTCAACCCGATGCCGAAGTGGCCCTGATCGTGGTCGCGGTACGCGCGCTGCCGCCCGAGACGCATCGCCTCGTCCGCCTGGGGGCCGTCCATGCCCCGGCCGTCGTCCACGATGCGTAAGCCGATGGGTTGCCCATGATCGGTGTCGAAACGAACGAGAACCCGGGTAGCGCTCGCGTCGATGCTGTTGTCGATGAGGTCCGCGATGGCCGATTCGATGGTGTGGTGAGTGCCCAGGCTCTTCACCAGACCGGGGTCGGGTTCGAGGATCTTTCGTTCCAGGACGTCGCCCTCGACGTGAATCGAGCTCACAAACCGACTGTAGGTGCAGGTCCAGCGCGCTGGCCCGGGTTGGCCAAATCAGCGGCCGGGCCTGATACATCGAGTGGCCGGACCCGTGCCGGGCAACACCGATATCGCTTCGGAGGCGTTGCCGTTGGGTCACGCTGGGTGAGTCCCGCCATGTCGGAGAAAGGAACCGGCGTGAACAGTGGCGTTTTCGAGCCGGTGAGGCTGGAAGCTCGCGGGCTTGCCGTACATCTGTTCGTGCAACCAGCCATCAACCTGGCATTGGTGCACAACCGGGTTCCGGTGGTTCGTCAGTTGGAGATCCAGAACCTGGGGCCGGAAGCTGCTGAGCGACTTGAGGTAAGACTCGACATCGAAGGCCCGGCCGGACCGCTCAGTCAGCCGTGGCAGGGTGTCGTCCCCCGGGTTCTCCCAGGTACTACGGTGTGCTGGGACGACTTCGCCGCACTCAACCCGGACATCGGTGTCCTCCGTGGCGCGAACGAGGCTTTCCCGGTCGACTACCGGCTCAACGTCGCTCGTCACGGGCATCCGGATCTGATAGCGAGGATTCCCTCGCTCGCTCTCGCCCACGACGAGTGGTTCAACAATCCGCTGCTGTTCGACTCGCTGGCCGCCTTCGTACAGCCCAACATGGCGGCGGTCGACGCCATTCTGCGCGCGGCCGCGCAGATCCTGGTCATGACCACCGGATCGGGTTCGATAGACGGCTACCAGAGCGGAATGGGCCGGGCCGCCAACATCGCGGGCGCGATCTACGAGGCGCTTCGGCAGGCAGGAATCCATTATCGAGACCTGCCGGCATCGTTCGAGAACAGCGGCCAGAAGATCCGGACCACGGCAGCGGTCCTGGACGGCCGCCTCGGCAACTGCATCGACCTGTCCGTCACCTATGCCGCCTGCCTGGAACAAGCCGGGCTGCGGCCGTTGATCTGGCTGCTCAGAGGGCACGCGATCGCCGGCTTCCTGGCGTCCGAACAGCACCTTCCGACGACGGTGGTGACCGAGGACAACTTCCTCATCTCCATGGTCGAGTCCGGCCGGGCCGTTCCGGTCGAGTTGACCGCGGTGGGACCCGGAGCGCGGTCGCTGGACTTCCCGGCGGCGGTGCAGACCGGTGTCGGCCACTTCCGCGACGGCCGCTCCCGCGTGCTCGGCGCCATCGACATCCATCAGGCCCACCGCAATGGCGTACGCCCCCTGCCCGCGCAGGACCCGGCGCCGCCGCCACACGCGCCACATGGCGGCTCCGCCCCACCCACCACGCCCTCCATCGGCCTCCCGCCCGGCGCGGCGCGGGCCTGGGCCGAGGAACACACCGCCGAGGAGGCGGCGCCGGAGGAACGAGACGACTCTCCGCTGCGGATCCAGCAATGGAAACGTTCGCTGCTCGACCTCAGCCTGCGCAACCCGCTGCTGAGCCTTCCGGCGCGAGGCAAAGGACTCGACCTGCACGTGCCCGCAGGAGCGCTGGCACTGCTCGACGACATCATCCACGCCGGCAAGCGCCTGGAGATCGTGCCTCAGGACCAGATCAGCCACCTCGAGGAACTGGCCGGAGCACGACGTGCCGCGCATCTCGATCCGGAGGTGATCACCCGGCAGCTCCGCGACGATCGCCGGATCTTCGGCGCGGTGGACGAGAAGCGTTACCGCACCGTCATGCGTGGTCTTCAGCGTGACGCCCGCACGATGGAGCAGGAGACCGGTGGCAACTACCTCTACCTGACCATCGGCACCATGGTCCATCCCAAGGCTCGGGGAGGCGAAGCGCACGCACCGTTGTTCCTGCTGCCGGTACGGATCGAAGGCGGTGCCGGGCGTCTCGCGTACCACCTGGTCATCGACGGATCGCAGATCGCGTCGGCCAATCAGTGCCTGGTCGAATGGCTGCGTGTCCGGCACGGTGTGCAGATCGCCGAACTGGAGCGCCCGATCCGTGACGAGTCCGGGCTGGACATCCCCAGGACTCTGACAGCGATCCGGGAGCACCTGGTCCGGAACCGGCTGAACTATCGCGTGGACGAGATCGCGAGTCTGCGTCTGCTGCAGTTCTCCACCGTCCAGCTCTGGCGTGACATGCGCGATCACTGGCCGGTCTTCATGGCGAGCCCGGTCGTCCGTCATCTGGTGGAATCGACCGGGGCCACCTTCGACGACCCGCTCGGCGACCCGGCCGAGGTCATCGTCGACGAGAGCCGGCTGCATCTTCCGATCCCGGCGGACGGATCACAGATGCGGGCCATCGTCACGGCCGAGCGCGGCTACTCGTTCGTGCTCGAAGGTCCACCCGGCACGGGCAAATCCCAGACGATCACCAACCTCATCGCGACCGCCATCACCTGTGGCCGGTCGGTGCTGTTCGTGGCGGAGAAGCAGGCCGCCCTGGAAGTGGTCAAGAGCCGGCTCACCTCGATCGGGCTGGCACCGTTCACCCTCGACCTGCATGGCCGGACACAGTCGATGAACGCCATCCGGGAACAGCTGTACCAATCACTGGAGCAGACGGACCGAGGCGACAGCACCGCCTGGACCGCGGTGGAGGCCGGCTACCGCGCCAAGCTTGCTGCGCTCGCGCGGTACCCGGAACGACTCCATACCCGTAACGGCGTGGGTCTGACAGCCTGGTCCGCGTTCGAGTCCGTGCTGGTCTACGGCGACGGCGCGACAGCGACGGTGCCGCCCGGATTTCTGGAGACGCCCGTCGCGGACCGTGAGAAGGTCGAGCGTGACCTGCAGGATTTCGCGGCCGTGGCACCGTCGGCCCAGTTGCGGCGCCACCATCCCTGGGCGCTGAGCGGCTCGCGTACCGTCGACCTCCTCGACCGCGCCACACTCCAGGCCGTAGCGAATGAACTGGAGAAGGTACGCGCTGAGGTCGCGAACCGCCCGGAACTCGCTGCCTGCCTCAGGCGCCTCAGCGATCCCGGCTTGCTGACAGCTTTTCAGCCGGCTGCGCATCTGGCGGCAGTAGGGCAGTTACCGAGCCATGCGGCCACCCGGCGAGCATGCGAACCCGGCTGGGACGATCAGGTCGCCGGGCTCCACGCCGCCCTCGTCCAGTTCCGCCGGGACCATGATGGTGAGCTGCGGGACTTTCAGTTCGGTCGCTTCTCCGTACCGGAACTGACCGAGTGGCTGGCGGAGGCGCACAGCGCGGCCAAGCGGTTCCTCGGCCTCGGCAAACGCAAAGCGTTGCAGCGCGTCGCGGACCGTCTGGCGCCGTTCACCCACCCGGGTGTGGCGGTCGATGCCGATCAGGTCGCACAGGTCATCACCAGACTGTTGCTGATGCTGGATCGGCTCGATCGTCTGCGAACCCATGCGGAAGGACTCGGCGGGCTCCGGCTGCCGCCCGGCTGGCCGGCCGAGGTGCATCACGCGGAAGCGCAACTGTCGGTCGCCCATCAGGCAGTGGTGACAGGCCGTGCGCTGCTTGTCGAGCACCCGGACTTCTGGAACGTTCTCGCCGCCGGCTCCGGCCCGGCCGCCGCGCACCTGTTCCACCATGTGCTCGCCAACTGGACGGCGTGGCGGACGGCGCTGCACAGCGACCATGCGGACTTCGCCTTCTGGGCCGGCGAGCTGGGCTGGTACGAGTCGTGGCAGCGCGACGGCGCGACGTGGCAGTCAGATCTGGTTCGTGACGGTCTTCTGGCCCCGCACCGCTGGGCGGCCGTGCTGGCCAGCACGGACTCGTTGCCCCACACGGGGCTCGGTGCGTTCCGTGAGCAGTTGTTGCGGGCCGAGATCCCGGCGGATGCGGCCGAACACGCGTACCGGCGTGGTGTCTCCGTGACCGCCCTGGCCGAACGACTACGAGCCGGAGACCTCGAGTACTTCGATCCGGAGGTGCACGACAACGAGATCGCGCAGTTCCAGAAGGCCGCCGCGAAGTTGCGTGCCGCGCTGCCGGAGCACCTGCCGTCGATGCTGGTGGAACGCCGGCCGTTCCGGCCGGGCGAACGCCGCGGCCGCGTCGCGGAGCTGGCCACCGAACTGCGCCGCAAGCGCGGTGGAAAGTCGTTCCGGGAGTTGTTCACCGAATACTCCGATGCGGTCCTGTCCTTGACGCCGTGTGTTCTGGTCAGCCCGGCATCGGCGGCCACCTTCCTGGCGCCGGACGCAGCCCGGTTCGACATCGTGATCTTTGACGAGGCGTCACAGATCACGGTGCCGGAGGCGATCGGGGCCATGGGGCGAGGACGGTCGGCCGTCATCGTCGGAGACTCCCGGCAGATGCCACCGACGTCCACCATGCAGGCCTCGGGCGCCGACGACGACCACCCGGCCGAGGACGATCCGGTTCCCGAGGATCTCGACAGCATCCTCAGTGAGGCCGTCGAGTCGGGCCTGCCGCAGCGCTGGCTCTCCTGGCACTACCGCAGCCACGACGAGTCACTGATCGCCTTCTCGAATCGCTACTACTACGACAGCAAACTCTCCAGCATGCCGTCACCCGGCGTGGCCGAGACCGCCGGCGTGCACTGGCGCAGAGTCCCCGGCCGATACGAGCGCGGTGGCAGCCGGACCAACGAGGTCGAGGCGCGTGAGATCGTCGCGGAGATCTCGCGGCGGCTGCGTGCCCCGGCGACCCAGTCTTTCTCGATCGGCGTCGTCACCTTCAACCTCCCGCAGCGCGACCTGATCCTGAACATGCTCGAGGAGAACACTGACCCGCTGATCCGCGACATGATGTCCGACAGCCGGCGTGAGCCGATCTTCGTCAAGAACCTCGAGAACGTTCAAGGCGACGAACGCGATGTCATCCTGTTCTCGCTGGCGTTCTCCACCGATCCGGAAACCGGTCGCCTGCCACTGAATCTCGGCCCGCTGAGCCGAACAGGCGGCGAGCGGCGATTCAACGTCGCGATCACCCGGGCCCGAAGGCAGGTCGTCCTGTTCGCCTCGTTCGACCCGGCCGACATCGACCTGGCCCGGACCTCGTCGGTGGGCACGCAGCATCTGCGGGCGTACTGCGAGATGGCCGCCGCCGGGGTGGAGAGCCTCGGAGATCTGTCGACGACCCGGCGACACCATCGCGATCGGATCCGGGACGAGGTGGCCGCCGCCATCGAGGAGCGGGGGTTCGAGGTCACCACCTGTCACGGGCTGTCGGACTTCACCGTCGACATCGCCGTCCGTGCGGCCGGCGCCACGCGTTGGCAGGTCGCGGTGATGCTGGACAGCCCGCAATGGAGCCGGCGTCCCACAGTGGCCGACCGCGACGACGCACCGGGTCTGCTCAGCGCCATCATGGGCTGGCCGGAGGTGGTGCGGTTCTGGCTGCCAGCATGGATCCGCGACCGCTCACAGGTTCTCGACGCCATCGCGGGCGCGGTCGATCGTGCCGCTGCCGAAAGCCTTCGGCGGCTGGCGGAAGCACCGCCTTCTCTGCCTTCTCCGCCTTCGGCAGACGAGCATGCCGCCGTGGAAGCCCCTCTGCCGGACGAGGATCCGCTACTGCGGTCCTGGGGCGAGGAACCTTCGGAAATGCCGGTCATCTCGGGCTCCGGATGGTCGGACTTCGTGCCGTACTCGCCGACACCGCTGGGTCAGCGCACCGACATCGACCTCATCGACAGCAGCCCAGCCATCCGGGCCGCTGTCCGTGCCGCGATCGACCAGGTGATCGCAGCTGAGGGACCGGTGGAACAGCAGCGGCTCGCACGGCTGGTGCTGGCCCGGTTCGGGTTCACCAAGGCACACGCCGACCGGCGCGCGGCGGTACTTGCCCTGGCCGATCCGGAAACGTTCCGCAGCAGCCAGGCCGGCGTCTTCGCCTGGCCGCCGGACCTCGACGTCCAATCCTGGCGCGGATACCGCCGCACCGTCCAGAGCACCGACCGGGCCATCGAGGACATCGCACCCGAGGAGATCGCGAACGCTGCCTACAGCGCGCTGGCAGCGCGGGCCGGGATGGGGGAGCCGGACCTGCTGCGTTCGACTCTGGAACTGCTCGGGTACCGCCGCATGACCGAGAAGATAGACCGGCTGCTCCGGTACGGGCTGGAAGTCGGCCAGGTCACCGGAGCCCTGATCAGAGAAGACGACGGCTCGTATCACGCCGAGGTCTGACACCTGACCTGGCTCGTCAGGCGACACCCAGGCTCTCCCGCAGGCCGCTCGCCCGGGCAATTGGCCGCTGCACCGCCACCCGCACCGCGTCCTCGCTGCCCACCACCCGCAGGCCGGCCTTCGCGCGGGTCACCGCCGTGTAGAACAGCTCCCTGGTCAGCAGCGGTGACGTCGAAGGCGGCAGCAGCAGCGACACCCGGTCGAACTGGCTGCCCTGACTGCGATGCACCGTCACCGCGTAGAGCGGCTGTGCCTGCGACAACCGCGACGGAGCCACCGACACCACCTCGTCACCACGGGCGAAAACGGCCCGCAACCCGTCAGCGGTCTGCACGATCACCCCGGTGTCCCCGTTGAACAGGCCCGCCTCGTAATCGTTCGCTGTGATCAGCAACGGACGTCCGGAAACCGCGTCGCCATACTCGGGCAACCCCAGCCACGCCGCCACCTCGGCGGTCCACCAGGCGACCCCGAACGGGCCACGCCGATGCGCACACAACAACCGGTGCGCTTCCAGACTCCGCAACGCCCGTGACGCGTCGCCGTCGGCAGCGGCCTGCGCAACGGCCCGCAGCGACCCGGCCACCTCGTCCCGCAGACCGGCACACTCCGTTGCCGGCGTCTCGACGAACTCCAGCTGCGCCCCACCTGCCCGCAACAGCCCGACGGCCGCGTCCGCGTCTCCGCCACGCACCGCAGTCGCCAGCGCCGCCAGGTCCCCGCCGAACCGCCAGGTCCGGTCCAGGGTCACCACCCCGTTGGTGACCGGAGCCGACACCCCGAGCGCTGCCAGCGAGGCATGAAGCTGCGGCTCGGGAAGTCCCGGAGCAGCCACGATGTCGCCGAGCACGGCCCCGGCCTCCACGGACGCCAGCTGTCCGGGATCACCGACGAGGATCAGCCGCGCGTCGGGACGGACAGCGTCGATCAGCCGCGCCATCAACGTCAGCGACACCATCGAGCTCTCGTCCACCACGACCACGTCAAACGGCAGCCGGTGCGCCCGATGATGCCGGAACCGGGTCCGGGTACCCGGCTGCCGCCCCAGTAGCCGGTGCAGCGTCGAGGCCCGCAGCCCGGCGATTGCGGCCCGATCCGGCTCCGGCAGCAGTGCGGCGGCTTCCCGTACCGCTTCGGTCAGCCGGGCCGCGGCCTTCCCGGTCGGGGCCGCCAGCGCGATCCGCAACGGCTCCCCGGGCTGGCCGCGCAGCACCGCCAGGATCCGGGCGACAGCGGTGGTCTTCCCGGTCCCCGGCCCGCCGGCCAGCACCGACACCCACCGCAGCGCACTGACCGCGGCGGCCAGCCGCTGCCGGCCCGAGTCGTCGTCGAAAAGCCGGTCGAGATCAGCACGCAGACGAGACGGGTCCACAGAAGGCGGGTCGGCCGCGCGCAGCTGCAACTGGCGGCGGATCAGTTCCTCCTCCCGCCAATAGCGATCCAGATAGACAAGCCCGTTCACCAGCCGCAGCGGCCGCCCGGGCGAACCGTCCCGCGACACCATCGGACTGCGCGCGCAGGCGTCCAGCCACGCGCCCGGCTCGGGCCAGGGCAGCCCACCCGCCTCGAGGACGGCCACGGTCTCGCGGACCGTGGCCAGGTCGACGCAGACCGCCCCCTGCCGCAGCGCCCGTACGGCCAGGGCCGCCGCGAGTTGCACGTCCTCGTCGGGTTCCCCGCTGAGCTGCCCGATCCGCCGGGCGGTGTGCACATCAGCTGGTTCTAGTACTTCGGACGCATCGAAAGCAGCGATTGTCATAGCAGATCCGACAATTCGGCGATCAGTTCGTGTGGCGGTTGCCAACTGAACACCCCGTGTCCCGGCGGAGTTGACGGCCCGCACATTCCCCGCAGGAACAGATACAGCACCCCGCCGCATCGCGCACCCGGCTGCCGCCACCGCAGATAGCGGTGCAATGCCACCCCGTACAGCAAAGCCTGCAAGGGGTAATGCGCCGCGATCATCGCGTCGGTCAAGGCAGCGGGCCGGTAGTCGGCGGCGGTCAACGGTGCCGAGAATCGGCCGAGACGGTTCGACTTGTAGTCGACGACCAGAAAACGCGGCCCAGGCAGCCGCAGCACCGCATCGATGCTGCCGGTCAGATATCCCCGCAGCACCTGCGGCCCGATCTCCCGCATCCGCGGCACGTAGGCCGAGAGCGGATCGTCCGGATCGAGATGCCGTTCGAGGCAGTCGGCGACATCATTCAACGTCGACGACCGATCGGGTACGCCGGACGCCTGGTCCCCGCCCCCGAGCGGCAGTTCGAACTCCAGTTCGTCGAGCCGGTCCCGCCGTCCGAACCCGGTGAGTGCCCGCCCGTCCGCCAGCGGCCCGAGCGGTGTCCGCAGGGCGGGTGCCAGCGCCTCGGCCAGGGTCTCCGGGCTCACCGGCAGCCCCGGCAGCCCGGCGGCACAGGAGGTCAACTCGGCGACCAGGTCGGCGGCAGCGAAGTCGCACTGCTCCAGAAGCGAGTGCAGCAGCGTCCCGAACGCGGCCCCGGCCGGCAGGTCACCCATCGGTGACGGCATCGCCGCCTCCGGCTCGTCCGGGCTGTCGACGACCGGGGTGACGGTCTCGTCGGAGACAGCGGAGTCGGGTGCCTCGCTGTCCACGCCGGGATGATCGTGCTGCCCGGAGGTGAGCCGCGAGTAGGAGGTCCGCCGCCACTGCAGGTCGAGCCGCCGGTGGAAGGACGCCACCGACAGCGAAGGCCGCGACAGCACCGGCGTCCGCCTGCGCGCCGGTGCCACCGTCGCGACCTGTTCCACCGCGAGGTCGGCCGAGGCGAGACCGCGTAGGTGAGTCAGCGCGTCGTCATCGGCCGGCACCGGATACTCCGGCGCCGGGTTCTCGCCGTCGCCCGGCCGCCCGAACAGCAGCCGGTGCAGCGCCGACGCCTTGGTGTTGGCGGTCGGCGCCCACCATGCGACGACCCGGCTCGCGGCGCGGGTCAACGCCACGTACAGCAGCCGCAGGTCCTCGCCGTCCTCCTCGTCACGGTGCCGGCGCAGGGCTTCACGGGAACCCGCCCCGCCGACGTCCAGCACCCGCGCCCCGCTTGCGTCGTGCAGGCGCAGCAGGTCGGGCTGCGCGACGAACCGGTCCCACCCGAACGGCAGCAGCACCACCGGATACTCCAGGCCCTTGCTGCCGTGCACGGTCAGGATCTGCACCGCATCGGCATCCGACTCCAGCCGCCGGCTGCGTTCGACGCTGATGTCCAGTGGCGCGTCGCCGATCCGGCGGCGCAGCCAGTCGGTGACCGCTGCCAGCCCCAGATCGCCGTCGACGGCAGCCGCGTGCAGAGCCATCCCGACATGCCGCAGATCGGTGAGCCGGCGTTCCCCGTGGTGAAGAGCAAGAAGCCTTTCCGGTACGCCGGTGGACGTGACCGCTTCCACCAACGCTGCCATGCCCCGTTCGGCTGCGAGCGCCGCCCAGTGCCGCAACGTCGTGCCGAGCCCGTCGAGTTCCGTGTCGCTCGCTTCGGCGAGCCGGGTGGCGGACCAGCCGACGATGCCGGTCAGGGCGGCTGCCGCGACCCGTGCCCGGCGGTGCGGCTGTTCGAGACCTTCCAGCAGTGCCAGCCAGTCCCGGCCGGCTTCGGTCCCGAAGACGCTGGTGGTCCCGGCCTGTACCGCGGGAACTCCGGCTTCGGACAGAGCCTGCTGGACCAGGGCGCTCTGTCTGTTGGTCCGGACCAGGACGGCGATGTCCCCGGGCACGACCTCCCGCTCCGTGATCATGGCGGTGATCCGGGCGACCAGGTCGGTGACGATCGTGTCCCGGGCGTCGGCGGCAGCGACCAGTCCGGATTTGTTCAGGGTGAACCCGTCGCGGCCGAGCACCCGGATCAGGAACGGCGGACCGGGCAGCCGGGTGCCGGTGTGTGCCGCGCTCACCGGCCGGACCGTGATCCGGTCGTCGCCGAGCGCGGCCCCGCCGAACACCCTGGCGAACGCCGCCAGCAGCCCCTGATCGCTGCGCCAGTTGGTCGCCAGGCCCGCGTGCGCCGGCGCATCACCGGCGGCCGACAGATAGCTGACCACGTCGGCGCCACGGAACGCGTAGATCGCCTGTTTCGGGTCGCCGATCAGCACCAGCGTGCGATGCCCGTGAAACGCGGTGCGCACGATCGTCCACTGCACCGGGTCGGTGTCCTGGAATTCGTCGATCATCACCACCGCATAGCGTTCCCGCAGACGGCGGCAGGCCTCCGGCCCACGGATCGGATCGGTGAGGGCTGCGGCCAGTCCGGTCAGCAGGTCATCGAACCCGGTCAGCCCCCGTGCCCGCTTGCGGCGGTCCACTTCGGCACGGACCGCCGCAGCGAACCGGCACCGCACGTGCGCTGCGTCGTCCGGATCACCGTCGGCGGGTTCCAGCCGGGCCTGCCCGTCGGCGACCGCCTGCCGGGCCACCGCCAGGGCGACGTCCAGGCCGAAATGCGGGTCAGGGGATCCGGCAGTCGCATATTTGCGCAGATAGAGATCGTCGGCCACCTCGGTGACCAGGTCGTCCAGATCGTCGACCAGCATCGCGGCCGGATCGGTGTCGGCGGCGATGCCCAGATCGGCGAGAACCTGCCCGCAGAACTGATGAGTGGTGGCGATCGTCGCCGCGTCGAAGTCGGCGATCGCGGCGCCGAGCCGGCCCCGGCGCCGGGCGACCTCCTCGCCAGCAGCGTCGGCCAGCAGCGCCGCCACCGGGTCGGCAGCGCGCCGGGCACGCGCCGGTTCGGCCAGGGCGCGTTCGGTTGCGACCAGGCGTTCGCGTACCCGGTGGCGTAGTTCGGCGGTAGCCGATCGTCCGAAAGTGACCAGCAGCAGGCGTGGCAGTTCGGCCCGTCCTTCGGCGACATACCTGGTGGCCAGCGCGGCGATCGTCCAGGTCTTCCCGGTGCCCGCGCTGGCCTCCAGCACGGTGGTGCCTTCCGGCAAAGGGCCACAGACATCAAACCCCGCGACTCCGGTACGCCCCCCGAGCGCTGTGGACGACATCAGAGGTGCTCCATCCGCTCGGCGCCGATCAACGGTCGCCAGAGACGTACCGCCAGTTCACCGAACCGGGTCGGCTCGGACCCGCCGGACGACGGCGCGGCCAGCAGCGTGTCGAGGGTCGCCTCCGGACCCCACACCAATTGGTGGGCGGCGTCGTCGGACTCGCCCCCGAACGAGAACCGGGTCCATTCGTTGCGTGCCTTCGCGTGCGCGTCGTCCACGGTTCCGCCCGCCGTCCGGCAACCGGCGTAGGCGTGCGAGGACTTACCGGCCAGCGGCAGCGGCTCGCGCAGTCCGGCGTCGGCGATCGCGACCAGGTCGCCGAGCACCCGGGCCGCGGTGGACGGGTCGATCGGCCCGGCCACCGCCTGCGCGGGCCGGCCCTGTCGTCCCCGGCCGACGGTGACCGCCCGCCACGCGGTCTCCGGCCGGGCCACGGTCAGGGCGAGCAGGTTGAGCCAGGCTCGGAGCCGGTGTTTGGGGGCGATCCGGGAGAACGCCACCGTCAGCAGCACGTCGCCGTGCAGGTCGCCGATCGTGCCGGTCAGCAGCCGCCCGTCGTCGAGGGTGATCGCGATGTCCACGGCCTGGGCTTCGCTGCGCCGGTGGGTCAGGGCTGCGGTGGCGAGGGGTTCCACCTCGGCCGCGAGGGAGTCCAGCAGACGGGTGCCGAGCGGGCCGGGCGGCACGGTTCCCCGCCGCCACTCCGCCTGTACGTTGCGTCCCAGGTCACCGCCGTCCAACAGAGCCCGCAGCAGCCGGTCGCCGACCGCCCACCGTTGCAGCGCGTCCAACTCGACGGGCAACCTGTCGGCCGGCTCGTCGTCCGAGCTCGACAGGATCAGGCCGAGGCGGCGCCGGGCGAAACCCCGTACCGGATGGGCGAAGAAGGTCTGCAGATCGGCCAGCTCGACCGTCTCGTCATCGAGAGCGGCCAGCGGGCCGGGAAGAAACGGTGGCTCCGGCCTCCGGGCGTCCGTGGCGGCCCTCGCCCCGGCCAGCGCGATCGCGTCGAAACTGAACGGGCCGGCCGTGCCGAGCACACCGCTGTCGAAGTTGCGGATGTCGAACGGCTGCAACGGATGCCGGGTCACCACCTGCTCGCGCAGCGGGTGACCGTCGGCGGTGCGTGCGGTGCGGTCGAGCGCGTCGAGGAGTTCGCCGAGCGGCACCGCCGGCGGTCGTGGCGTGTTGGTTCGCTCGTCGGCGCCCGAGTACAGCAGCACCAGCGTGCCGGTCGCGGCCATCACCGCGTCGAGCAGCAACTGCCGGTCCTCGCCGCGCGGATCACGCTCGCCCACACACGGGTCGCGGCCGAGCACGTCGTCGCCGTCGCGGCTGGCGCCGCGCGGGAACACGCCGTCGTCGAGCCCGAGAACGCAGATCACCCGGTGCGGGACCGACCGCATCGGCACGAGGGTGCACATCGTCAGATCACCGGTGCGGAAGTTGGCGCGGGTCGGTGTGCCGCGCAGAACCCCGTCCAGCAGCGCACGGACGTCGGACAGGCCGAGAACGATCCGCTCCGGGGCGTACGCTCCGATGTCGGCCAGCACCTCACTCAGCTGGGTTCGCTGCCATCGGTCGGCGTCCGGCACGTCGGTGAGCAGGTCGGTGGTGGTCTCGATCGCGGCGAGCCAGTCGCCCGGCGAACGCCGCCCGGAGAACCCGGTGAGCACCCCGCGTAGCCGTTCGACCAGTTCGGCCAGGCGACCGGCCAGGTCCACGTCACCGGAGTCCATGTCGTCCAGCGGCAGCGCGGTGCCCAGCCAATGCGGTCCGTCCTCGCTCATCGCGACTCCCAGCAGGATCCGGTCGAGCCCGGCGTCCCAGGTGTTCGACCGGACCGGCACCTCGAACCTCGCCCGATGGCCGGCGTCGAACCCCCACCGCACGCCCGAATCGGAGACCAGCTCACCCAGCCGATCCAGATCGTCGTCGTCGAACCGGAAACAGCGCCGCACCGGAGCCATCGCCGCCAGGTCGAGCACCTCGGCCGCCGTCACCCGCCCATCGGCCAGCTCCAGCAGGCGTGCGATCACCCCGAACAGCGGGTTCACACGGCGCAGTGCCCGGTCGGCGAGCCGCACCCGGAGCCGATGCGCAGGATGAACCGCGTCCGCGCCGAGCCCGAACGAGGCGGAGATCAGCGGCGCGTACACCTCGATGTCCGGGCACATCACCAGCACGTCCCGCGGTTCCAGATCGGGATCGGAGGCCAGCAGCCCGAGGATCACCTCGCGCAGCACTTCGACTTGGCGGTCCGGGCCGTGGCAGGCGTGCACCTGGACGCTGCGGTCGTGACGTGCCGCCACCGGCAGCGACGCCGGCGGCGGCTGGTCGGCGGCGATCGCCTGCTGCAACCGGCCGAGCAGCGTGTCCGGAAACGGCGCCGCCGGGTGGTGGACGCTGTCGGCCGGGCCGAGCGTCGTCTGCAATTCACGGACGTCACGGCCGAGAGATGCCAGCAGGGGATGCCCGGTCAGGTCGTTCGCGCGGCGGCGCCGGTCGTCCGCCGGGTGCGCCCGCAGCCGCTCCCACAGCGCGGGCGACGGATGGGGGAGCCATACGTGCACGTCCCGGCCGGCGCCCAGGGCGGCGAGCAGGTCGGCGTGGGCCGCCGGGAGCCGGGTCAACCCGAAGATCGACAGCCGCTGCGGGAGATCGGAGGTCGCCGGGTTCTCGCGAAGCCTCCGGCAGGCCGACTCCAGTCGTTCGGCCGGTCCGGGGCCATCCATCCGCTCGCCGAGGCGTCGCCACAGATGTGCCTGCCAGAGCAGATCGTCCGGGAGGCGACCGTCGAGCCCGTCCTGGTCGTCGCCCGCCGACCAGGCCCGCAGCATGCCGGGACGATGCGCAGCGTACGAGTCGAACAGGGCGGCCAGGCGGCGTGCGGTGGCGTACCGGCGGCCGTGGCGAACCGGATCGTCCTCGCCCGCGCCCAGATAGGCGGCCAGCGTCCGGCACCACGACTCCGGCATGCAGTCGTCGATGACCTCCAGCAACGGCCACACCAGCCGGTCCGGGCGCCACGCGCCGTCACCGCCACCGGCCTGATCCATCAGGTCGGCGAACGACGGGAACAGCACGTTCGCGCAGATCCCGTCCTCGCCGGCCGACACGCCCAGACGATGCGACAGCCGCTGGGCGAGCCAGCGCTCCACACCCCGTGACGACACCGCGACGATCTCCGGATCGAACGGATCCCCGGTCGGCTCACTGAGCACGCCGGCCAGCGCGGTGGCCAGCCGGTCGGTGCGCTCGGCCCGATGCAACATCAGCATGACAGGCCCAGCTTCGGCGATCACGGTTGCAGGCGCGGCGAAACACCGGATCAGCTGCCCGTTGTCGCCCGGTCGTCGCCGGCCAGCGCCCAGCCGGATTCCTTGGCTCGTTTGGCCTGGTACATCGCCACGTCGGCCCGCTGGAGCAACTCGTCGGTTCCGGTGACATCGGGGCCGGACAGCGCGATCCCGATGCTGGCCGTGGTGCTGAGCGTCTTGCCGCCGACGGCGACCGGTTCGGCCAGCGCGTGCAGGATGCGGGTGGCCACGGCGACGGCGTTGTCCGGCAGGGTGATGTCGACCAGGACCACGGCGAACTCGTCGCCGCCGAGTCGGCCTACCGTGTCCGCTCCCAGCACCGAGCGTTGCAGCGCGTTGCCGGCCGCGATCAGCATCTGGTCGCCGGCTTCGTGCCCGTACGTGTCGTTGACCGGTTTGAAGTCGTTGAGATCGATGAAGAGCACCGCGAGCCGGTGGTCGGCGGGCAGGGTCGCCAGCGCCTGATCGAGTGCTTTCAGGAACGCGCCGCGATTGAGCAGGCCGGTCAGCACGTCGTGTGCGGCCTCGTGCTGGAGCAGGTCCTGGAATTCGCGGCGCTCCGTGACGTCGCGATGGCTGATCACCAGGCCGCCGACCGCAGGGTTGGCGGTCAGATCGCGAAGAGTCACATCGTGCCAATGCCAGGTGCCGTCAGCATGCCGGGTCCGCACCTCGGTGCGTTGCTCGGCCGCCCCGGAACCCGGGAACGCCAGCAGAGCGGCCCGGTCATCGGGGTGGATGAGGTGGAAATAGTTGGTGCCCACCAGCTCATCGGGCTGGTAGCCCATGACGGCCAGCGCAGCCGGGCTCACCGAGTCGATCACACCTGTCACGTCGACCACGTTGATCACATCGCAGGAGTCCTGCACCAGGGCACGGTAGCGCTCCTCGCGCCGTCGCAACTGCTCGGCCGCCCGTTCCTGAACCTCCGCCACCTCCACCTGGGCACGCCTGACGAACCGCCAGTAGGCGAGC
The DNA here is from genome assembly GCF_040638175.1 of Actinoplanes sp. NPDC026670. Lineage (NCBI taxonomy): Bacteria > Bacillati > Actinomycetota > Actinomycetes > Micromonosporales > Micromonosporaceae > Actinoplanes > Actinoplanes sp. NPDC026670. The sequence goes on along the minus strand of NZ_JBEZXU010000052.1, from coordinate 47,036 downwards.
TGCACGGCACACATCGCCAGCACGAAGACCGCGTGCAGCAGGGCGAAGTACACCGGATGAGCCCAGGCCCGCGGATCGGAGAAGACCAGCGTGGGTACGACCAGCCCGACCAGCATGTGATGGACCGCGACCAGGGCCACCGACAGGACCAGCGCCAACCACTCCTGGTAGAGGCTGATCAGCCCGAGCACCACGAAGAACGAGAAGTGCAGGTCGGTCAGGCCGCCGCCGGCGTGCACCAGCGCTGACGAGCCCAGCAGCAGCCCCAGCGACACCACGATCGCCCCGGCGCGCCGCGACTTGATCAAGGCGGCCAGGACGGCGCAGGCCAGGGTGGCCGCCACCATCGACCAGACGATCGCCGCGCCGAGCGTGTGCCCCGCATGCGGTTGCCCCACGCGAAGCGCGATCCAGTTCTGGAATGCGGCGGCCGCGACGATCACCGGCAACAGCATCGTGAGGACTGCACGCAAGGCCCGGTGCCGGGCGGCGAAGGTCCCGTCCGGAAGCCGAATGTCAGGGATCACCCTGTCGATCCAGGCCGTCACGCCACCCCGATCGGACAGGATCGTGCCCGGCTGAGCCGAATCGCCGGGCGAACTCGGCCGGAGCCGGAGCGGAGGCCTGCTTGAGCCGGGCTTGATCAACGGCGGACATGCTGGTCAGGTCACAAGGCAAGTCTGAAGGGAACCACCGCAGTGAAGACTCACATGTCCCGTCTGGTCACCAAGCTCGTAGCAGCCGGTGCCGCTGTCGCCGCAGCCACCGTCGGCCTGGCCGCGCCGGCCGCCGCAGCGCCGGGCACGCTCGCCGCACCGCAGTACATGGTGGTCGACAGGTACAGCCCGACCTGGTCGACCTTCGGGTTCTGGACGGTCGCCGGCGCTCACCACTACGACATGATCATCAGCGCGGGTGGTTCCTCACGTACCGTCACCGTGCCCGGCCGGGCTTCGGACCCGACGGGCCGCTTCGTCGACTACGACATCACGCTGGACCCGTGCGTGACCTACCTGGTGTCGGTGGGGGCGCGTACGGCGAGTGGCCAGGGCGGCACCACCGGCCGCCGGCTCGAGCCTGCGCTGCGCCCGGGTGGCATCAGGGCGGCGTCGGTGACCCGCGGCGCCGATCCGACCACCGCCACCTTCAGCTGGACGCCGCCGACGGTGCGAGGCTACGCGAAGCGGTCCGACGGGTGGGCGCACGACAAGAACGACAAGGTGGTGGCCCCGCTGACCTATGAGACCGAACTCGTTCGGACCTCGGACAACACAGTGGTGAAGACGACGAAGATTGCGGCCGGCACCTCCACCGACCGGGTCAGCTTCACCGCGAACGGGCTGGACCCCAAGCGTGCCTACGTGCTGCGGGTCAAGACCGCCAACGACTTCGGCTCGTGCGCCGACAAGACCGGACGGATCCTGCTGACCCGTACGGCGTGAACGGTCGAATTAGCCCCGCATGGTGCCCGGGAACGCAGCGGTTCCCGGGCACGTCGGCGGCGGCGAGCCGTCAGCCGGCGCAGGTACGCCGGTACGGAATCTCGGGAATGTAGCGGGCCCATTCGTCGGCGCCGAGGCCGCGGCCGGTGATGACGCAGGCGTACGCGGCCGGGTCGGCGCGGAGCTTGTTCAGCTTCGTGTAGTCCCACAGCTTGACGGTCGCGCCTCGGCTCGTGGTCTCGGCGGCGACGGCCAGGGTGCGCCCGTCGCGCTGGAACATCACCGCCTTCGCCTGGCCACCGAGGCCACGCAGCGAGACGAGCCGGATCGGCCCGGCCGGGTTGGCGGTGTCCCACAGGAACAGTTCGGAGTCCTTGTCCCCGGTTGCCAGGGTGCGCCCGTCGGGGCTGAAGGCCATCGTGACCACCGTGTCGCTGTGGCTGGTCAGCGTGGCGAGCCGGAGCGGACGGGCCCGGTCGGTGATGTCCCACAGCAGCGCCAGAGTGTCGGCGCCGCCGGTCGCCACGGTGTGCCCGTCCGGGCTGAAGGCCATCGTGGTCACCTGGCCGTTGTGGCCGGCCAGCGTGCCGAGCTGTACGGGGGTGGTGCGGTCGGTCACGTCCCACAGCGTCAGGCCGCGTTCGCGCCCGCTGGTGGCCAGCGTGTGCCCGTCCGGGCTGAAGGCCACCGTCGACCCGAAGGCGCCGCCGCTCAGCGTGGCGAGCAGGGCGGGGCGGGTCCGGTCGGCCACGTTCCACAGCAGGAGCCGGGTGGGGCCGGCGATGACGGCGAGGGTGCGCCCGTCCGGGCTGAACGCCATCGGGTTGGTTCCGTTGATGGCCTCGGTGGTGCCCGGGAGTGCGACCGGCTGGTCCGGGCGGGTCACATCCGTCAGCGTCAACTGCCCGTCCTGGCTCCCGATGGCCGCCGCCGTACGGCCGTCGGGGCTGAACGCCACCGATCGGACCGCTGCGCTGCGGATGGACAGGTCGGCGCCCTGGACGGGCCGGGCGGGGTCGGTCACGTCCCAGGAGCGCGCCGTGCCGTCGGGGCCGGCGGCGACCAGGGAACGTCCGTCCGGCCGGATTGCCGCCGCCGTGATCTGCCCGCCCGGGACGGTGAGCGAGGCGAGCGGATCCGGAGTTCCGATGGGCTTGACGTTCCAGAGGATCGCCGTGTCCGAACTGTCGGTGGTGACCAGTGTTTCCGCGTCCGGGCTTAGGGAGACGGAATTGATCGCGCCGTTGGCCCGTACGGTGACGACCGCCCCGGGTCCCTCCACATACGTCATGTCCCACACCAGTGCCATGCCCTGCCCGTCACCGGCGGCCAGATAGCGTCCGTCTGCGCTGTAGGCGATCGCGTCGACGGAACCGGCAAGGCCGCCTATGTGGGCGTACGGCTCGGAGTCCGGGTCGTCGGGTGGCAGGGGCGGCGGCGGCGTAACTTCGTCCTGCTCGTCCTGTTCGTCGACCTCGACCTCGACGGTGGCGGTACGCCGCATGTTGTAGAGATCCACGTATCCGCTGTAGTGCCCGGCGGCCAGTGTTGATCCGGTCCGATCGAACGTCATCGACGTTATTTCGAAGCCGGGCAGCCCGCGGAGGTAGACGGGATCGGCGCGATCGCTCAGGTCGTAGATCGCGACGAATCGGACCTTGTCCACGACCAGGGTGGTGCCGTCCGGGCTGAACGCGAGTCTTTCCGCCGTATAGGGGACATATTCGCCCATTGCGGCGAGTTCCTGGGGCTGGGATCGGTCGGTCACGTCCCACAGGGTCGTGATCCCGCGTCCGTCGCCCGTGGCGAGAGTGATCCCGTCCCCGCTGAAGGCCACCGTTTGCACGGCGCCGGCGGGATCCGCCGTGGCGAGCCGGACCGGATGGGGCCGGTCGGTCACATCCCACAGGACCGCGGTGTTCTCCTGGTTGATAGTGGCCAGGGTCCGCCCGTCCGGGCTGAGCGCCAGGGAGCTGTAGTCCGCGACCGGTTCGCTGAGTGTGGTGATCCGGGTCGGATTCGTTCGGTCGGTCGTGTTCCACAGCGACACCTTGCCGTCGGTGCCGATAGCCACCAGGACGCCGTCCGGCGCGTAGACGGCCTCTGTCACGTCGCTGATCGTCCCGGCGTAGTTCGTCGCTGTGACGACACCGGTGACTTCGCTGAGCGTTGCGGCGTCGGGCACGAGTTCCTGGGCTGCGGCCCCCAGCATCAGGGCCGTCTTCGGGTCGCTGCCGATCGTCGCCTTGCCCTGCGTCGTCAGCCGCCGGCTGACCGCGATCCGCTGCTGGAGGTCTGCTTTGGCCTGTTGCCTGGCGGCTTCCGCCGCCGCCTCCTTGGCCTCCCGCTGCTTCTCCTCGGCGATCTTCGTCAGCCGGCGCGCCTCCGCCTCCAGCTTCTGAGCCTCCTGCTCCAGCTGCTGCGTGCGCTCGCTGGCCTCCTCCGACAGCCGCTGTAGTTCTTTGGTCCGATCCGCTGCCTGGTCGGCGATCCGCTGCTGCCGCCGGGCCTCGGCGGTCGCCTGATCCGCCAGCCATTGCTTCTCCTGCGCCGACTGTTCCGATCGCTGTGCCTCGGTCGCCGCGGCCGCCGCCAGGGCCTGCTGCTCCTTCGCCACCTTCTGCTGCCGGGTCGCCTCCTGCTCGAACCGTTCGGCGCTGCCGCGCTGGACCTCGGCCACCTCCTGCTGACGCAGCGCCTCGGCCGCCGCGGCCGTCGCCCGTTCCGCGTTACGCACCGACGACACGCTGGTCAGCATCGCCAGCAGGGTCAGCACCACCAGCATCGCCAGCGCCCCGGACCCGAGCCGGCGCGCCCGGCGATGGTGCCGGACGTCCTCACCTTCCAGTTCGTCCTTGCTCACCCCGTGCATCGGGGCGGCCAGCTGGGCGATCGCGTCCCGGAAGCGGGAATGCTGCAGGCTCAGATGTTCGCTGCCCCGTGCCCATCGCAGGTCCAGGAACAGCGGCTCCTCGGCGAACACCCCCCGCAGCGCGTCGGGCACCGCCGTGGAGTCCTCGGTGAAGTCGTGACGCTCCTGGTCCCACGCCCACTCCCCGTCGGTCACCACGGGCAGGATCCGGTTCGCCGACTTGGTGGTGATCCAGTGCTCGATCTCCCGGTTCACCCAACGCGACTGCGCGGCCTCGGGTGAGGCGAGCAGCACGAAGTACTCCGAGCCGTCCAGCGCGGTCTGGATGGAGGACCACAGCCCGGGAGTCACCGCCAGTCCGGTCTGGTCCCGGAAGATCCACAGGGCGCGCCGGCGATGCCACGGTTTGGCCAGGCGATGCAGGCCCCGTTGCACGGCGGGAGCCAGCCGGCCGTCCGCGGCATGGCTGTACGAGATAAAACCGTTGAAGGTCACTACGGGTCCTCTGGCGATCAACGACGTTCGGCGACGACAGATTGTCGCCTGTCTTTGCCCGATCAGGAAGGCCCAAGATCATGATCACGTTGCTGCCCGGCCTCGACGGGCGCTGTTGCCCCGGGTGACGGGGTGCGCGACCTCTGAGGCAACGTTCTCACAACGTTGCGTACCACGATGGTCGTCGATGCTTGCGCCGATTGTCCGTCGAGCGTGCGGGGCCGGCTGTGAAGCGTACGAGCAAGCTTTCCGTCCTGTTGGTGTTGGTGCTCGCGGCGACCGGCCTGCCCGGAGGCAGCGCGCCGATCCCCGCCCCGGTCGCCGAGGGGTCGCCGGTCAGCCCGGCGAGCATCCCACCGGTCGAGACGTGCGTGTCGAACGGAGCAGCCGTCCGGCAGGCGGTACAGACGATGGCCGGCCCGACGTTCCAGGCCGTGGTCACGCCGGGTGCGGCGGCCGCGCAGGCCCAGACGGTCGAGCACGACGGGGCGCGCCTGACGATCGGGTCGCAGGCGGTCGACAGCCCGGTGACGATCGGCGTCACCCCGCTGACCGCGGCCGACCTGCCGGTGCTGGGCGCCGAGCTGACCAACGTGACAGGTGCGGCACGTCCGGGCTGGCGGTTCACGCCGCACCCGTATCAGTTCGCCGAGCCGGTCGAGGTGGCGCTGCCGTACGACCCGCGCCTGCTGGAGGGCACGTTCGATCCGCAGGACGTGCACACGTTCTGGTTCGACGACACGGCCGGCTGCTGGAAGGCCCTGGAACGGGTCCGCGTGGACGAGAAGAACCACCTGATCGTCTCGACGACCGACCACTTCACCGACATGGTCAACGCGGTGCTGGCGCTGCCCGAGTCGCCGCGGGGCACCGCGTTCAACCCGACACAGATCAAGGATCTGGAGGCGGCGTCCCCGGCGCAGGGGATCAACCTGGTGCAGCCGCCGGTCGCGGCCGGTACCGGCGAGGCCCGGTTGTCGTACCCGATCGAGCTCCCGCCGGGCCGTGCCGGGCTGCAGCCGCAGCTGGCGGTCGGCTACGACTCGTCGGCCGCGAACGGCTGGCTGGGCCTGGGCTGGAACCTGGCCACCTCGGCGATCACCGTGGACACCCGGTGGGGGGTGCCGCGCTACGACACCGCCCTGGAGACCGAGACGTATCTGCTTGCCGGCGAGCAGCTGGGCCCGGTCGCGCATCGGGGGCAGCGGGTCGCCCGTACCGCCGCGAAGGTCTTCCAACCGCGGGTGCAGACCGCGTTCACCAGGGTGATCCGGAACGGGACCGGGCCGTCGAACTACTCGTGGGAGACCGTCGACAAGGAGGGGACACGGTCGTTCTACGGCGGGACCGCCGCGTCGACGCTGCGCGACGACGCCGGCAACATCTACCAGTGGGCGCTGCGGGAGGTGCGCGACGCGCACGGCAACGTGATGCGGTTCCACACGGTGATCGTGGAGGACACCGGGATCCCCGACGGCGGCAGCGTCGCGGGCCGCGAGATCTACCTGCGGGAGATCACCTACACCGGCACGGCCGCGGTCGAAGGACCCTATGCCGTGCGGTTCATCCGCGACCGTGAGCTGGAGGAACCGCGCCGCGGTGACGTGACGATCGACGCGCGCGGCGGATTCAAGCGGGTCACCGCCGACCTGCTGCGCCGGATCGAGATCACCCTGAACGACCTGCCGGTCCGCGCGTACGAACTGGAGTACACCACCGGCGCGTTCGGCAAGACCCTGCTGGCGTCGCTGACTCAGCTCGGCTCGGACAACCGGGTGTTCCACCGGCACACGTTCGGTTACCACGACGACATCCGGGACGGGGCCGGCGACTACCGGGCGTTCGAGGCGGTCGCCTGGACGTCACCGGACGACGGGCTGCGCAATCCGGCGGTCGCGGCGATCGACTCGGCTGGCGGGCAGGCGTCCGCGATCAACGCGAGCACCAGCGACAGCGCCGGCGGTCACCTCTACGTCGGGTTCGGCGCGACGCGCTCGAAGGCCAACTCGGTGGGGGTGAAGACCGGCTTCAACCGGACCGAGGACGCCGGTCTGCTGGCCCTGGCCGACGTCGACGGTGACTCGCTGCCGGACAAGGTGTTCACCCGCGGCGACGGTGTCGTCTACCGCAAGAACCTGTCCCGGCCGGGTGGCCAGCCGCGGTTCGCCGACACGGTGACCCCGCTGCGCAACCTGCCCGGATTCCTGGGACAGAGCAGCAACTCCTCGACCATCGGGCTGGAGAGCTACCTGGGCGGGGTGGCCGCACAGCTCGACCACGTGGACACGTTCACCACCACCGAGCGGTACCTCGCCGACGTCAACGCCGACGGCATCAGCGACGTGGTCAACGGGGGTGACGTGCTGTTCGGCCGGATCGGCGCGGACGGCGCCCCGGTCTACGGGCTGTCGTCGCAGACGCCGGTGCCGATCGGGTCCGCCCCGGTCGACACCGACGGCATCGTCGGGGACCTGACCACCGACCGGGAACGGGAGATCGACTCGCACCCGCTCGTCGACACGGTCCGCCGCTGGGTCGCGCCCTACGACGGCACCGTGGACGTCACCGGCGCCGTGACGCTGATTCAAGGGCAGGCAGAGGCCGACGGCGTACGGGTGGCGGTCCAGCACGAGGACACCGAACTGTGGTCGGCGGTGCTGAACCCGGGCGCTCAGGTCACGCCCGCACCGGGCGCGATCACCGTCGAGCGCGGCGACCGTCTCTACTTCCGGGTGCAGTCGCGTTTCGACGGCGCGGACGACGAGGTGACGTGGGATCCGCGGATCGCCTACACCGCTGTGCCGGAGACCACCGACGTCAACGGCCTCGACCCGTACACCTACACGGCGTCGGCCGACTTCACCCTCGGCGGCCGGGCCGGCAGCGTCCTCGCCCCGGTCACCGGCACCCTGCACCTCTCCGGAAACCTGACCAAATCCGCCCCGACCACCGACGACGTGACCGCGGTGATCACCCGGGCCGGGCAGACGGTGTTCAGCGAGACGATCGCCGCCGCCGACACCGGGGAGATCCCGATCGACCTGGACGTCCCGGTCACCAAGGGCCAGGAGATCGGCTGGCGGATCCAGATCGACTCGCCGATCGACCTGACCACGGTGACCTGGGTGCCGACGGCCGCCTACACCGACCCGGCACTGGAGATCAAAGCCCCGTACCGCGTCGACATGTACTCCGACGACGGCCTGAGCGCCCCGCAGGAGTCCTGGACCGCCCCCGCCGACGGCACGCTGTCCGTGGCGCCCACCGCCGAGTCGGACGAGCGGGTCGTGTTCACCGTGAAGAAACGCGGTGTGCTGCTGGCCAAACGCGACGTCACCGACGGGCTCACCCTCGAGGTGCCGGTGGCCGCCGGCGACGAGCTGTTCTTCGACTTCAGCACCCTCGGCGCACGGCCGCAGTCGTACGCCGTGCAGGTCGGGTGGACACCCGGCGAACTGTCCCCGGCCCCGAGCGCCGTGCACAGCCCGATCGCCGAGGGTGCCTTCGCTCAGCCGTACCGCGGCTGGGGTGTGATCGGTGTCAACGGCAACCGTGACCGGGCCGCCCGGCCGATCGTGCAGGCCGACCTGGTCGTCGACGAGACCTACCGGGACCAGCTGCCGGAGACCGTGGACCCGCAGGCGCAGCGTGACGAGTTCGCCGCCGACCCGCGGGTGACCCCGCCGAAGGCCTTCCCCTACACCCCGGACCCGGGCGGCAACCGGTGGAGCGCCGACGATCGGCTGTGGGCCGGACCGGGGTCGGCGGCCAGTTCCCGGCTCGGCACCGAGACGATCGTGGTGCCCACCGCCGGGGACCTGGCGGCGGCGACCGCGGTGCCGAGGACCGCGCGGTCCCGGCAGATCTCGCTGACCGGCGGTGTCGGCGGGCCGGTCGGCAGTGTCGGCGGCAGCGTCGCCACCGGTGATAGCAGCGCCATCACCGACTTCCTCGACCTCAACGGCGACGGGTTCCCGGACGTCGTCGGCGGCTCCGGCATCCAGTACACCGAACCGGACGGCGCCCTCGGCAGCCGCCGGGCCACGCTGCCGGACCGGGACGTACGCCGGACCTCGACGGTGTCCGGCAACGCCAACGCCGGCAGTGCCGCCCGGAGCATCACCACCGGGTACGGCGACATGGCGCCACCCGCCTCGGACACCGCCAACACCGCGGTCAGCGGCAACGACATGCCGCCGCTCGGGGTCGGCGGCAACCTCGGATCCGGCACCTCGGACACCGCGTTCGACCTGGCCGACATCAACGGCGACGGGCTGCCCGACCGGGTGTACGCCGACGGGCGCGCCGCGCTGAACCTGGGCTACCGGTTCGCCGCGCCGGAGCCGTGGCCGGGCGGGGTACTCAACGACGGCGGCACCACCAACACCGGCGCCAACATTGGCTTCAACACCGACTTCTACGGTTTCGCCGGTGGCGCCTCCTACAGCGTCGGGCACAGCTCGACCGGGGAGAGCCTGCTTGACGTGACCGGGGACGGGCTCGCCGACCGGGTCTTCGGTGGCTCCCCGATCCGGGTGGCGATCAACACCGGCAGCGGGTTCGGCGAGCCGGTGCCGTTCCTGGGCGGGCCGTCCGGCATCAACGACGACGCGAACGCGCAGGTCGGCGGCGGCGCCTACGTCACCTTCTCGGCCTGCTTCCTGATCATCGCCGGGTGCGTGATCACCAACCCGGGTGTCAGCGTCTCCAGCGGGATCGGCCGGGCCGAGCAGGCGCTGCGTGACATCAACGGCGACGGGTTCGCCGACCATCTGCGCTCCACCAGCGACGATCAGCTGACCGTCGCGCAGAACACGACAGGCCGGACCAACCTGCTGAAGACCGTGAACCGGCCGCTGGGCTCGCGGATCGATCTGGACTACACCCGCGACGGCAACACGTACGACCAGCCGCAGTCGCGTTTCACCCTCTCGCGGGTGGCGGTCTACGACGGGCGGCCCGGTGACGGGCAGGACACCCAGGTCAGCACGTTCCGGTACGCCGGTGGTGTCTACGACCGGCTCGAGCGGGTGTTCCGCGGCTACACGAGCGTGGTGTCCGAGCAGCGGGACCCGGCCGCCGGGTCATCGGTTCAGCGGACCACCACCACCGAGTACGCCACCGGCAGCCACTACACCCGCGGCCTGGTGACCAGGACCGTGGTCGCGGACGCCGGCGGCCGGCTGTTCGTCGAGGCGATCAACAGCTACCAGGAGCGGGCGGTGGCCGCGCTGGTGGTGTTCCCGCAGCTGGTCGCGACCACGCAGAACTTCTTCGAGGGCCGGGCGGCGGCGGGCAAGACCACCTCGTCGCAGATGAGCTACGACGACGTCGGCAATCTGGTCCGCTCGTTCGAGGCCGGGGAGGCGGGCGCCGCCGACGACGTCGAGACGAAGATCCGGTACACCGCCGAGGACACCGCCTGCAAGGCCACCGGGATCGTCGGCGCGGTCAAAGCGGTCGAGGTCCGGGGCGGCGGGAAGCTGATGCGGCGCACCGAGGCGACCATCGACTGCGCCACCGGCGACATCCGTCAGCACCGGGCGATCCTGGCCGACTCGGCAGTGGCCAAGACCGATCTGACCTATGACGCGTACGGCAATGTGCTGACCGTCGTCGAGCCGGAGAACGAGAAGGGGCAGCGGTTCAAGCTGACCTACACCTACGATCCGGCGCTCGTCACGCACGTCGCCACGGTCACCGACAGTTTCGGGTACCGGTCGCAGACCAGCCACGATCTGAAGTTCGGGCGGCCGGAGACCAGTGTCGACACCAACGGTCACTCCGAGCGGCGGCTGTACGACGAGTTCGGCCGGGTCGACTCGGTCACCGGCCCGTACGAGACCGTGTCCAACCACCCGACCGTCGACATCGAGTACCACCCCGAGGCGGTGGTGCCGTACGCGATCACCCGCAACGTCGACCGCAACCCCGACGGCAGCATCAAGACCAACGCGATCGAGACGATCACGTTCACCGACGGGCTGGGCCGCATCGTCCAGACCAAGAAGGACGCCACCCTGGGCGGGGCCGAGGCGATGACCGTCTCCGGCCGGATCGTGTACGACTTCGCCGGGCGGGTCGTCGCCCAGTCGTACCCGGTCAGTGAGGCCAAGGGGGTCCTCAACACCCGGTTCAGCACCCGGGTCGACCCGGTCACCCCGACCAGGACCGACTACGACGTGCTCGACCGGGCCGTACGCACGGTGCTGCCGGACGGGGCGGTCACCGCGGTCGGCTACGGGTTCGGCGCCGACCGGGCCGGCGTCACCCAGTTCGAGACCGCGGTCACCGACGCCAAGGGCGTCACCAGCCGCACCTTCACCGATGTGTCGCTGCGGGCGTCGGCGGTCGCCCAGGGCGGGGCGTGGACGTCGTACGGGTACGACCCGCTCGGTCAGATCACCACGGTCACCGACGATCACGGCAACACCACCACGGCAACGTACGACGACCTCGGCCGGCGTACCTCGGTGACCACCCCGGACACCGGGCGGACCAGGTACACCTATGACCTGGCCGGCAACCTCACCACCAAGGTGACCGCGAACCTGGCCGACCGCAAGAAACTTATCGAGTACGACTACGACCACACCCGGCTGACCGCCGTCCGCTACCCGACCACTCCCGAAGCGGACGTCACCTACACCTACGGCGACCCGGGAGCGGCCAGCAACGGCGCGGGCCGGATCGTCCGCCAGACCGATGCCGCCGGCACCGTGACACGCGGTTACGGGCCGCTCGGCGAGACCGTCACCGAGACACGGACGGTGACGTCCGGACTGGACAAGGCCACGGCGTACACCACGCGGTACGAGTACGACACGTGGAACCGGATCCAGCGGATGACCTACCCGGACGGTGAGGTCCTCACCTACCGCTACAACCACGGCGGGCTCGTCGACGGGGCCACCGGGGTCAAGGGCGGCACCAGCTATCCGTACCTCACGAAGGTCGACTACGACGTCTTCGACCAGCGTGTGCTGCTGCAGAACGGCAACGGCACCCGTACCTCCTACAGCTACGACGCCACCGACCGCCGGCTCGCGACGCTGACCGCGGCCCAGGCCGACGGCACCACGTTCCAGAACCAGGCGTACGACTACGACAGCACCGGCAACGTCACCTCGATCACCGGTTCCGCGGCACCGGTCGGCGGCCTCGGCGGCACCGGCACCCAGACGTTCAGCTACGACGACCTGAACCGGCTCACCGGCTCGGCCGGGACCTACCGGCCCGCATCAGGGCTCACCGACAGGTACACGCTGTCACTGACCTACGACTCGCTCGGTGACATCACCCTGAAGGACCAGACCCACGACCTGGTCACCGCGGACGCCGTCGCCACGCCGCAGACCCCGACGAGCTACCGGCAGGCGTACGCCTACGACAGCGACCAGCCGCACGCACCCAGCACCGCCGGGCCGTTCACCTTCAAGTACGACCTGAACGGCAACATGATCCAGCGGACCGGGCCGAACAAGGCGAAACTGCAGCTCACCTACAACGACGCCGACCAGATGACGTGCAGCACCGGCACCGGGACGTCCACCGCGGAATCCGGCGACGACGTCGAACTGGTCGCCGACACCGGGGACCGCTGCAAGGGCGGGCAGGGCCGGTCGGTCGAGTACGTCTACGACGACCAGGGCGACCGGGTGGTCAAGGACGGCGGCTCCGGCAACGTCTCGGTCTACCCCAGCCAGACCTACACGCAGCGCAACAAGAGCGCCTACAAACACATCTTCGTCGGTGACACCCGGCTGGTCTCCAAACTGGTCCAGCCGGCCGGAACCGCCGAGAACGGCCAGTTCTACTTCCACACCGACCACCTCGGCTCCACCTCCTACGGCACCGACAGCACCGGCCGGGTCGTCGAACACGCCCGCTACCTGCCGTCCGGTGAGAGCTGGGCGGGGGAGCGGACCACCGCCATCCCCAGCCCGTACGGCTTCGCCGGCAAGGAACTGGACACCGAGACCGGGCTGCACTACTTCGGCGCCCGTTACTACGACGCACGGACCGCGCTCTGGCAGTCGCCCGATCCGCAACTGCCCGGCTACCTGGACGGCGGGCCGGCCGACGGGGTCGGCAACCCGGGCAACCTGGCCGCCTACACGTACTCCTCGAACAACCCGGTCCGGATCACCGACCCGGACGGCAGGTGGGTGCACATCGCCGCCGGCGCCGCCCTCGGCGCCCTGATCAATACCGGTGTCGAAGGGTTCCAGCAGTACCGGGCCGGTGAGTTCAGCGCCCGCAAACTGATCGGCGCGGCGGCCGGCGGGGCGGTGTCCGGCGCGATCGGCAGCGCCACCCTCGGCACCGGGCTGCTCGCCAAGGGAGCCGTCGAGGTCGCCGCCGGCGCCGCCGAGGACATCGTCACCAAAGCGGTCAACGGTGAGTCGCAGAACCTCGGCGAGTCGGTGCAGGCCGGACTGGGCGGGCTGGTCGGGCCGTTCAAGGGCTCGGCGAAGGCGGCGCCACCTGCCGGGGCCGTCAAGAAGGCCGACCTGGCCCAGTCGGCGCAGCCCTGCCACTCGTTCTCGCCGGACACCCTGGTGCTCACCGGGGACGGGACGGCCGTACCGATCAAGGAACTGCAAGCCGGCGACACGGTGATCGTCACCGACCCGCTGACCGGTGAGTCGAGCGTCCGGGTGATCGAGCAGCAGCACGTCAACCGGGACACCGGCCTGACCGACCTGACCCTCACCGGCGGCGCGGTCATCCAGACCACCGAGCACCACCCGTTCTGGTCCGAGACCAGGCAGGCCTGGGTGCAGGCCGCCGACCTGCGGCCCGGCGAACGGCTGCGGGCCGCCGACGCGACGACGATCACCGTCGAGGCGGTACGCGACCATACCGGCCCGCGGACGATGTACGACCTCACCGTCTCGACGGTGCACGCGTACTACGTGTTCGCCGGCGCGATCCCGGTTCTGGTCCACAACTGCGACAAGTTCAAGAACTTCGAGGAGTACTACAATTCCAACGAGACCCGGAACAATCCCGGAGCGAAGTTCGCCTCCGAATACATCTCGCCGTCCGGCCAGAAATACTGGGGCCAGAACGCGCACGGGATGAAGGCCGAGGGCGAGCTGGCGGACGCGCTCAAGCAGGCCAACCACCACGGCGGATGCTCTGAGGTGCACTGTCTCATCCAGGCGTACAACAAGGAGGGGCCCGCGGCGATCAGTGGTGGCAGCATGCGCACGGTGCACACCCGCAACAACGTGAACAAGAACGCGAACACCACCATGCACGGCCAGCCGGCCAATCCATGCGGGCACTGCAATCAGGTGCTCAACGACCTGGGGATAACACGACATCAATGATGCGATTCGGCTCGGATCTGCTGGCGGCGCTCACCGCGTCCGGCTGGAGCGCCGCCAGATCCGTGGATCCCGGCCAGTGGGTGGAGCCCCTGCTGCGCGAGGGGCACCGGCTGCACCCGCTCGCCGAGGAGGTGATCACCTCGTTCGGGGGGCTGTCGATCCCGCCGGTCAACGAGCACGGACCGAACTTCAGCAATCACGAGCCCTTCAGCGTCGATCCGCTCGCGGCCGGGGCGGGGCAGCTCACCCTGGTCGCCGAGGTGGAGCGGGTTCTCGGCGGGCAGTACTTCCCCATCGCGGAGTGGCTCAGCTATTCCAGCGTGTTCCTCGACGCGGGCGGGCGGGTGATCGCCGCCGGGATGGGCTGGTTCTGGGAGCTCGGCACCTCCTTCGAGCAGGCACTGGAGCTGGCCGTCCTCGCGAACCGCCCGCTGATCTGCCGGTACTCCGATCCTGGGGTGGACCCCTGGCCCCCGGACAGCGCCGGCTGACCGGACAGGCCGCGGATCCGCGGCTCGTTCACCGGGAGGTGATTGCGCCCGAACCGGACACGTGAAATCGTTGACCATCGATCTCTCGGTGGTGCGGATTTCTTTGAGGGGGTCGCGCATGACAGAGTTCCGTGTGCTCGGCCCAGTCGAGATCCGGGCCGGTGGGCAACCCGTCGGCACCCTGCAGCCCCGGCAACGGCACGTGCTCGCCGCGCTGCTCGTCGACGCCAACCGGCCGGTCGCCTGGCCCACCCTGGTCGACCGGACCTGGGGCCACCGGCCACCCGGTGACGCCCGCACCTCCGCGCGCGCCCATCTGTCCCGCATCCGCGGGGTCCTGGCCACCGCCGGCCAGCTCTCCGGACGCGACGCGCAGGTGATCCGCGGCGGCGGAGGATACGAGCTGCGTACCGACCCGGACCGGATCGACCTGCACCGGATGCGCCGCCTCGCAGGCCAGGCCGGCCACCCGAGCAGCAACACCACCCGGCGGGTCACACTGCTGCGCGAGGCCGTCGGCCTGTGGCGCGGCGAACCGCTGGCCGGGCTGTCCGGCGAATGGTCCGACAGGATGCGCGCCTCCTGGGGCCAGGAACGCCTCGGCATCGTCGTGGCCTGGGCCGAGGCCGAGATCCAGATCGGCAACGCGGCCGCGGTGATCGGCCGGCTCGGCGACCTCACCGGCGAACATCCCTTGGTCGAATCGCTGGCGGCGACCCGGATGCGGGCGTTGCAGGCGGTCGGGCGTACCGCCGAGGCGGTCGCCCTGTTCGCCGGGCTGCGCACCCGACTCGCCGACGAACTGGGCATTCAACCCGGCCCCGAACTGCAGACCGTGCACCGCACCCTGCTGCGCAGCGAGCCTCCCTGGCCCCCGTCCGTGCGGGACCAGTCCACCGCGCCGCAGATCCCGGTTTCCGGCAGGATGTCCCACCGCAGACGTGCCGGGACGGCCGGACCGGTGGCTGCGGGCCCGGCGCGGTGGTCGCCACACGGCCGGGACCAGCTCGCCGTGCCGGCCCAGCTGCCGCCGGACATCCGCGGGTTCGTCGGGCGCGCCGACCAGCTGAACCGCCTCTACGGGCTGCTCGACAGCGGCGCCCAGCCGACCGCTCCGGTGATCGCGGTGCTCAACGGTACCGCCGGTGTCGGCAAGACCGCGCTGGCCGTGTACTGGGCGCACCGGGTCGCCGTCCACTTCCCGGACGGCCAGCTCTACCTCAACCTGCACGGCTTCGATCCGGTGGCCCGACCGGTCGAACCGGCCGCCGCCATCCGCAGGTTGCTGCACGCCCTCGGCGTGCCGCCCGCCCGCATCCCCGCCGACCTGGAGGCGTGCACCGCCGTCTACCGTTCCGAACTGGCCGGCCGCCGGATGCTGATCCTGTTGGACAACGCTGCCGACGCAGCGCAGGTCCGCCCTCTGCTGCCCGGCACCGCGGACTGCCTGGTCCTGGTCACCAGCCGAAACCAGCTGACCGGCCTGATCGCCACGGAGGCCGCGCACCCGATCGCGGTGCCGCTGCTGAACACCGCCGAGGCCGTCCAGCTGCTCGGCCACCGGCTCGGCCCGGACCGGGTGGCCGGCCAGCACACGGCCGCCACCGAGGTGATCCGCCGGTGTGCCCGGTTGCCGTTGGCCCTGGCCATCGCGACGGCTCGCGCGGCCACCAACCCCGAGATGCCGCTGGCCGCTCTCGCCGACGAGCTCGGCACCGGCCGTGGGCTGCGGCTGGACGTGCTGGCCGGCGATGATCCACGTACCGATCTGCGGGCCGTGTTCTCCTGGTCCTACCACTGCCTGACCGAACCGGCGGCCCGTCTGTTCCGCCTGCTGGCCGTGCACACCACAGGTGAGATCGGCACGGTCGCGGCAGCCGGGACCGCCGGGATCACCGCAGTCGAGGCGGCCCTGCTGCTGGCCGAACTCGCCCACGCCAGCCTGATCACCGAGACCCGGCCGGGCGGTTACACCTGCCACGACCTGCTCCGGGCGTACGCGATGGAACTGACCACGGCCCCGCTCAGCGCCGAGAAGTCTCGATCAGGGACACATCCTGCGAGTGCCTGACCGGAGGCCGACCGGCGACCGCCGGATCGAGGCCCTCGTGGGTGAGGCCGCCGAGTTCGGCACGTTGCCGCAGCTCATCGGAGTACTCCTCGTTGCTGCCGCAGACACACTGTCGACACCATCGCCGCCCGGGTCTCCTCGGCCCGGGTCGTCGGGCACCCTGTTCGCGATGGACCCGGTCGTCGGCGCGCTGGCCGGCCTGGTGCTGCTCAGCCAAGCGGTCAGCCCGGCCGCAGTCGTAGGCATCCTGCTCGTCGTCGCGGCCGGGGCCGCGTTGATGTGGATGTCCGAGAGCCCGCCGGAATCCGGCCCGCAGCCCTCGGCATGAGTTCCGCAACTGCATACCTTTTACTGGATAGGTTGGCGCATCCGCGAGGGGCATGGCGGTTGTAGAGGCGCACATGCATGATGCGGATATGGTCGTTGAACGAGCCCTCGTCCCGATGCCCGATCACCTGAGCAGCGACCAGCACGACCGATGGCTCACCGTCCTGGACCACCTGGTCGCCGCCCTGCCCTACCGCGGTCGGCTGATCCTGGTCGACGGGTTCGACCAGCGGGCCGGCCTGCTCGCCGACCGTCTCGTCGAACGGCTGCGCGATCTCGGCCGGCCCGCGGTGCGGCTGACTGGCGACGTCTGCACCTGCGACGAGGACGGCTGGGGCAACCTCACCGCCAGCGCGGTCGTCGTCGCCGACGGCCCGCGCTGGCGTGACCGGCTCCCCGGCATGAACTGGGACCTTAGCGTCTGGGTGCGGACCCCACCCAACGGCAACGGCGCGTATCGCGGCGACGATGCGCACGCCGTCGTCGACCTGCACGACCCCGGCTGGCCGGTGATCCGGCATCTCGACGAGTACCTGGCGCCCGGTGACCACTGGTACCGCACCGAATCCCGCGCGTTCTTCGCATCCCGCGCCGCGACGTGGGACCGCAAGTTCGGCGCCGACCTGCCCGCCTACGCCGCCGCCATCGCCGAATCCGAGGTCGCGCCGGGCGGTGTCGCCGTCGACATCGGCTGCGGAACCGGCCGTGCCCTGCCCGCCCTACGCGCTGCCGTCGGACCGGACGGAGTGGTCATCGGTATCGACCACACCCCGCAGATGCTGGCCGAGGCCGTCACCCGCGGCCACGATTGCCAGGCCCTGCTGCTGCGCGCCGACGCCCGCCACCTGCCCCTGCCAGCCGGCAGCGTCGACGCGATCTTCGCCGCCGGCCTGATCAACCACCTGCCGCACCCGGCTACCGGCCTGCGGGAACTCGCCCGGATCACCCGGCCCGGCGGCAAACTCATCCTGTTCCACCCCTCCGGCCGCGCCGCCCTGGCGGCCCGCCACGGCCGGGACCTGCACCCCGACGAAGTCCTCGCCGAACCGATCCTGCGAGCGACGGCCGCCGATACCGGCTGGCACCTGACCCGCTACGACGACGGACCATCCCGTTTCTACGCCCTCGCCATCCGCGTGTGACCGAAGGAGAACCCCGTGCCCTACCGCACCGTGATCCGCCGCCTCGCCGGACTCGCCACGGCCCTCATCGCCGTGATCGCCGTCAGCGGCGCCGCAGCGGCCGCGCAGCCGGCTGCCACGCCACCGGCGGCGAACACCGGATCCCACCGGATCGTGGTGCAGATCGACGGCGCGGTCCAGCACCGGCTGCGCCTCACCAACCAGCGGCTGGCCGGACTGCCGCAGCACACGGTCACCGTCACGTTCCAGAGCGGCTCCGGCCCGCAGACCCACACCTACACCGGCCCGCTGCTGCTCGACGTGCTCAACCTCGCCGGCCCCAGATTCAACCCCGAGATCAAGAACGACAAGCTGCGGTACGCCGTGACCGCCACCGGCAGCGACGACTACCAGGCCCTGGTCGCGTGGGCGGAGTTCGACCCCGACTTCGCCGGCACCACCATGCTGGTCGCCCTCACCGAAGACGGCACCCCACCCGCCGACGGCCGACCGCGCCTGGTAGTTCCCGGCGACCTCAAAGGCGGCCGTTACGTGTCCAGTCTCGTCCGCCTGCACCTGTCCCGGTAGGCGTCGTCAGCGCAGCTGCCTCGCCGGCGTCACCTCGCCGAGGTCGATCACCGTCATCCTGACGACGGCAACCGGTTTACGGTGAGGTCACGCTTTCGGGCTCTCGCCGGGGCCGGCCGGCGCGCAGCCGGCGTAGTCCGGCCCAGCCCAGTTGAACGGCCAGCACACCGGCCACCGCCGCACCGAACGCGCCCACGACACCGACCGGGACGAGTAACACCGCGACCAGAAGGCAGAACACCGCGAAGCCGACCAGCCCACGGATCACCCCGGCAAGAGTCCGAACCGTTGGTGCCGGTCCCTGCTGTGCGAGGACGAAGGCGGCGACCACACTCGTCGCGATCGGGAACGGCGCCAGGATCCCGGTCACCACCGGACCCACCCGCTCGGCGATACCGGTCACCGCGAGCACCAGCAGCGCGGTGGCCAGCGCCCGGCCCGGCAGATCCCACCACGGCGCCGCGGCCGCAGCACGAACACCGCCGCCGACGTCGATCGCGGCGATCAGCCGGTACGCCACCCACACCGCGGCCAGCACCAGCAGCGCGGCCCCACCGGCACCGACCGTCAGTTGCGCGAGGATCACATCGGTCAGCAGACTTGCCGCCCATGCCACGGCCAGCGTGAGCGGCCACCACCAGCGCCGCCCGGCGAAGGCGAACACGACCGCGAACACCGCCAGCGACACCAGCCCGAGCAGTGACGCCGTCGCCGCCCGCGCACCGAACCTGACCCCATGTTCCAAACAGCTGATCAGCAGGATCGGCCCAGCCACGATCGGGAACGCCACCAGCATGCCGGCGACCCGGCCACCCCACCGCCGGCCCGCCAGCGACGACCCGACCACCAACAGCGGCGCGAGAACCAACTTCAACAGCAAGATCACTGAGATGACGGTATCGGTGCCCCCGAATGGCCGGCGGACCGGGCACGGTCACAACGGCCGACCGCCCTCACCCTCGCCATCGTTTGACGGCAGGCGGCGTTTCGCTGTTGCCGGCGTCGGTGACGACGGCCAGGTTCTTCGGGGAGGCGGAGGCGAACACGTCGGCCGGGGCGCGTTGATCTGCGTGGCCAGCGCTGAGCTGCCCGCGAAGTTGAACGTGACCGTGACACCGGGGTGAGCGGCCTCGAATTGCTTGGCTCGCGTGCTCGCCCCTGCCGCCGATCGACGAGATGCACCTCCCGTTACTCGCCGATCACACCGGCAGCGCCCGCCGGGTTACCGAGCGCACGCAACGCAGATGCGGGCAAATTAAGGATTTTTAGCATGCATTCACTAGGAGAGAAGAGGCAATGGTCACGCATCTGCGTCACGCTACTCGGGCCCGGACCGGCTAGTTTGGCGGGATGGACGACGAGACGCAGCGCGCTGCCCGGCTGCTGGACGCGCAGGCCAAGGCGGTGGAGCTGTTCGACGAGATCGGCCGGCGTGGGCTGATCGCCGCCGGGGTGGGGGAGCGGGCGGTAAGCGATCAGATCCGGGATCTGGCGAACGAGATGTTCGGGGTGCAGAAGTTCTGGCACAAGCGGATCGTGCGGGCCGGCCCGAACACGCTGTACCCGTACCGGGAGAACCCGCCGGACCGGCTGATCGCCGCCGACGACATCGTGTTCTGCGACTTCGGGCCGATCTTCGAGCAGTGGGAGGCCGACTTCGGCCGCACGTTCGTGCTCGGCGACGATCCGGTCAAGCACCGCCTGCGTGACGATCTGCCGGTCATCTTCGACGCCGGGCGCCGCTACTTCGACGCCCATCCGGACATCACCGGTGGGCAGCTGTTCGCCGAGATCCGGCGGCTGACCACTGCGGCGGGCTGGGAGTTCGGTGCCACGCATGCGGGGCACCTGGTGGGGGAGTTCCCGCACGAGCGGATCAACGGCGACGAGATCGAGTACTACATCACCACCGGCAGTGACCAGCCGATGCGCCGCCACGACCGGGCCGGCCGGCTGTGTCACTGGATCCTCGAGATCCATTTGATCGACCCCGGGCGAGGGTTCGGCGGCTTCCACGAGGAACTGCTCGACCTCGGCCACGCGCCGGCACCCGCATGAGTGACTTGACCTGTACCCCGGGGTGCGGGTTTAGCGTCACCTCATGATCCGGACTGTGGGCGGCGACTTCGACTACGAGACCAACGGCCGCGGGTACGCCGTACAGCGGCGCTCTGATCCGCGGATTGCGGCGCTGATCCATGCCGCATTGGGTGAGGCCCGCACGGTGTTGAACGTCGGGGCCGGAGCCGGTTCGTACGAGCCGGCCGACCGGTATGTGGTCGCGGTCGAGCCGTCGGCGCGGATGCGGGCGCAGCGCCCGCCGGCGGCGGTGCCCGCGATCGACGCCACCGCCGAGGATCTGCCGTTCGACGACGGCGCGTTCGACGCAGTGATGGCCACCGTCACCGTGCACCAGTGGGCCGACCCGGGCCGTGGTCTGGCCGAACTGCGGAGGGTCGCTCGCGGGCCGGTGGTGGTGCTGACCTTCGACGGTGACGCCCTCGACCGGTTCTGGCTGGCCGAGTACGCCCCCGAGCTGATCGCCGCCGAACGCCGCCGCTTCCCGGCCATCAGTACCATCGCCGCCGCGATCGGAGCGTCCACGGATGTGGTCGAGGTGCCGATCCCGATCGACTGCACCGACGGGTTCACCGAGGCCTTCTACGCCCGGCCCGAACAGTTCCTCGACTCACGGGTACGGGCCGCGCAGTCCGCGTGGGGTTTCGTCGACGACACCGCCACCGATCGGGCCGTCGGCCGGCTGCGGGCCGACCTGGACTCCGGTGCCTGGGACAACCGATACCAGCACCTGCGGAACCAGCCGCAGTTCACCGGCTCGTTGCGGCTGCTCGTCGGCACGCCCTGACCTTTCGAGGAGAGAACCCGATGTCTGACCTCCGCCGGTACCTGCGTGGCATCCCGGTGTTCGCCGGTGACCTGCCCGCCTTCGACCCGACGGCTGCGCCGGACGAGCCGGAGACGCTGTTCGTCGCCTGGCTGCGGGCGGCAGTCGACGCCGGTGTACGCGAGCCGCACGCGATGACCCTGTCGACGGTGGGCGCGGACGGCGTACCCGCGGCCCGGGTGTTGATTTTGAAGAACGTCGACGACGAAGGCTGGCAGTTCGCCGTCCACGCGGACAGCCCGAAAGGCCAAGACCTGGCTCGCCAGCCGGCGGCTGCGCTCACGTTCTACTGGCCGGCCCAGGCCCGGCAGATCCGGGTCCGCGGCACCGTGCGACCCGAGCCCGCTGACCTCAGCGCAGCCGACTTCCTGGCCCGGCCGGTCGGATCCCGCGCCGAAGCGTCCCTCGGCATGCAGAGCCAACACCTCACCGACCCGCACACCCTCGAAGTGGCCGTCAAACAGGCCCACGACCGGATCGCCGACAACCCCGGCCTGGTCGTCGAGCAGTGGACTCTCTACGCCCTGGCTGCTGACACGGTCGAGTTCTGGCAGGGCGACCAGCAGCGCCGCCACACCCGGCTGCGGTACACCCGCGCCGACATCGGCTGGACCCGAGACCTGCTCTGGCCCTGACCCGCGTCCTGCTTGGAGGAATCATCGGTATGGCCCTGCCCGAGAACGTCGACGCCGTGGTGTTCGACTGTGACGGTCTGCTCGTCGACACCGAGACCTGCTGGACCCGCGCCGAGACGAAGATCTTCGCCGAACACGGCCACGAGTTCGGCCTCGACCAGAAACAGATCGTCATCGGCCGCACCCTCGAAGCCGCCGGCGTTGCGATGGCCGACTACTTTGGTCGGCCCGGTGACGGGCCCGTCCTAGCCCAGCACCTTCATGACCTGGTCGCTGTCGAGTTGGCGGCCGGCGCCGATGCGTTGCCCGGCGCCCGGGGCCTCGTCGAGGCGTTGCTCGGCCGGGTACCGATCGCGGTAGCCAGCAACAGCCCCCGCGCGTTCGTCGACACTGCGCTCGCCTCGGCCGGGCTCGACGACCTGTTCACCCACGTTCTCGCCGCTGAGGACGTCGACCGTCCGAAACCGGCTCCCGACCTGTACTTGGCGGCGTGCGCGGCGCTCGGCGCGAACCCGGCGCACAGCGTCGCGTTCGAGGACTCTCACACTGGCGTCACCTCGGCGCGGGCCGCCGGCCTGCACGTCGTAGGAGTGCCGTCACTGCCCGGCGTCGTCCTGGACGCTCACACTCTGGTCGGCGCCCTGACCGATGCGGCGCTGAGCGGTTGGGCCCAGACGGTCGGCACACCGGCGAACTGGTAGCTCGGGTGCTTGCCGTTCAGTGGGTGCCAGGGACGTGGGTCAGCGCGTCGATGGTGGCGCTGACCTGGTCGCGTGCCACGGCGAGATCGGCGTGTCGTCCGGCGTCGGCGTCACCGACGCAAACGGCGAAGCGGGCGTTCTGGAACAGCCGGATGTCGTTGTGGTCGTTGCCGAAAGCGACGTACCGGCCGTCGGTGATCGACAGTGCGGCCAGCGCCATCGCCTTGTCGACCTCGGCGGGTGACAGGTCGACGAGGTCCTCGGCCTGATGCCGGTGCATCGTCAGCCCCAGACCGGCCAGCTCGGCCAGGACGGCGTCGGTGGGGGAGAACAGCACGACCTTCACGTACTCGGTGAGGGCGGGCGGCTGTGCATCATGAACGCCGCCTGCCCGGGCTCCGCCCGCAAGACGCGGATGTTCGCGCCGATCGCGAAGAACTACGACACCGGACAGCCCGCGCAGGAGATATTCGACTTCAACCTGCGGATCTTCGAGGAGGACCGGGCCGTCGTCGAGGTCCAGAAACCCGAGAACCTGCCCCTGGACCCGCGCATCGAGGTCAACATCGCCGCCGACCGCAGCTCCGTCGCCTACCGCCGCGGCCTTCGCGACCTGGGCCTGAGCCACTTCTTCACCGCCTAGGAGCACCCGCCGTGAACACCACCACCATCCCCACCCGCTTCGGCGCCCAACTGCCGGACTGGGTGCTCGACGAACTCGCCGACGTCCCGCCCGTACTGGCCGACGTCGAGGACCGCATGCGCCTGGTCAACCGGCTCGCCGACCGCAACCACCGGGAGGACACCGGCGGGCCGTTCGCAGCCCTGGTCAGCGACAGCAACACCGGAGAGATACTTTCCGCAGGCGTCAACCTGGTCCTCGCATTCGACCTGTCGTCGCTGCACGCCGAAGTCGTCGCGATCTCCCTGGCCCAAGCCCGGCTCGGGACCTGGAACCTCGGTACCCGACGGCTCGAACTCGCCGTCAACTGGCGGCCCTGCGCCATGTGCTACGGCGCCACCATGTGGTCCGGTGTGACCCGTCTGGTCGTGGCCGGTGAGGGCGACATCGTCGAAGAACTGACTGGCTTCGACGAGGGCCCGATGCGTGAGGGCTGGAAGGAACAGTTCGCCCGACGGGGCATCGAGGTGCGCACCGACGTGCTGCGCGACGAGGCCATCGCGGTGTTCCGGGCCTATGGGCAGCGCACCGACGCCGTCGTCTACAACGGCCGCAGCTGACCGCTGGGGTTGCCGTCCGGACGGCGAGATGCCCTGTCCGGGCGGCACCCCCTCAGTGTTTGCGGCCCAGCCCGTACTGGAAAAGCGTTCCGGTCTCCTGGACCTGCAGGGTGATCCCGGCCCGCACGGCGGCGTCGACTAGTTCGTCAGCGGTGTAGAAGTTCTTGACGATGGTCGCGCGGGTACCGTCGTTCAGGAGCCGCACCATCTTCTGCCCGGCGGTCGCGGCGACATGCGGCTCGGACGAAGACACCGGCGCGTCGTCGACGAAGAAGACCGTGCCGCCCGGCCGCAGCCAGGACGCCACCCGGGTGAAGAAGGACGCCAGACGCTCCCGCGGGACGTGCGAGATCCAGAACGTGAAGACCACACTGTCGAAGCGTTCCTCGGTGTCCCAGGTGAACAGGTCCGCGATCTGCGTCCGTACCTGCGGGGACGCCGTGACCGGGTTGTGCGCGAGCATCTCGGCAGAGCCGTCGACGAGCGTCAACGTCGCCGCCCGCGGCGCGAGGTGGACACTCCAGGTACCTGTGCCGGGCGCGAGTTCCAGCACGTCAGCGCCGAGGTCGGCCGCCTCGAGCGCCGCCAGCGCCACACCCGCCTCACGGAACCACACACTGTTCGCGGCGTCGCCCTTGTCGAAGACGCCCCGCCGCAGCCACCAGTCGTCATAGTGCGGCGCACGCTGGGAGTAGTACGCGAGTTGCTCCGCCAGGTCGCCCTCGGTGATCGGATCTTCTGCCACGCGGCGAGTCTATGGCGGTGACCCGCTTTGGACGGAGCCGACGACCTGGCGTCGCCACGTGGACTACGGACGCATGGCCACCGCAGTCTTCGCCAGCGCCAACATCGTCCTGGCCCCGGCACTCGCAACGGTGTTGTTCGCCGACTTCGCCTCTGACCCGCACCCGCCCACCGGGCCACCCCGGCTTCCGGCAGGCAGAGACCGTTCCGGCCGGATCCGAAACAGCGGCGATGTTGCTTGCGAAATCAACAAACGTTGGTGAATATCATCGAGGCGACTGCCCGGCCCCCCTTGCCGGGGCAGTCGCCACCCCACGAAACCGGCCGGCCCGTCCCCGATCCGCATGGCCATCCGCCAGGTATCGCCGTGCAGCGCCGGCCGCCACTGGTTCTGGTCAACGCGTCGACCACGCCCGCGACGCGTTGACGTTCGCAGCCCTGATGGCGCTGACCACCGGCCGATGGCAGCTGCCGGCCACGACCCGTACCACGACACTGGCGATCCTGAACCGCGCGGCAGCCACCATCACCGGAACCTGCCCGGTCTGACCGCCGGTCAGACCGGCAGAATCACTGGCATGCCTCTGCTCTTCTCGTACGGCACGTTGCGTGATCCCGCAGTCCAACAGGCCAACTACGGGCGCGAACTCGCCGGCAGCGACGACCGGCTCCCCGGCTACACCGTGAACCTGCTGGAGATCACCGACCCGCAGGTGCTGGCCATCAGCGGGCAGACCCATCACCCGATCGTCGTCGAGACCGGAGACCGAAACGACAGCGTCGCGGGCACCGTCTTCGAGATCACCGACGCCGAACTCATCGCCACCGACGGCTACGAAGTCGACGACTACCGGCGCCAGCTCACCACGCTGGCCTCCGGAAAACAGGCATGGGTGTACGTACAGGCACCGCAATGACCCATCCGACAGCCACCGGCCTCCACACAGCCCGGACCATGCACGCCGGCCGCAGACGATCAGCAGGTGACAGGGTCTACGGCAACCGTCGCGCCCGTCGTGTCTGACGAGATCGTGGAAGTCGTGATCATGGAACTCGCGAGGACGTCGGCTCAGCGGCAGCCGCTTCGTCGTCCAGCCACGCGAAGGCGTTGGACTACGAAGAAGGGATCAAACCTTCAAAAACCCCACGCATGCGTCACGTAGAACGTGAATGACCTGCGTGGGGTCTGACGTGCCCGGGCTAACTGATCTTCTTGCGGTAGATCGCGGTTGCGCCCACGTAGGCGACCACCAGAATCCCGGCGCACCAGCCGAGAGCGATCCAGATGTCGTCGCCGACAGGCTGTCCCGCGAACAAGGCCCGGACCGAGTTGACGATCGAGGTGACCGGTTGGTTCTCGGCGAACCACGCCACCGGTCCTGGCATCGAGTCGGTGGGTACGAACGCCGAGCTGATGAACGGTAGAAAGATCAGCGGATAGCTGAACCCGCTGGCCCCGTCCACCGTCTTGGCCGACAGTCCGGCGATCACGGCGATCCAGGTGAGCGCCAGTGTGAAGAGGATCAGGATGCCGGCGACGGCGAGCCAGTCGAGCACCGAGGCGCCGGTCCGGAATCCCATGATCAGGGCGACGCCGACGACGATCACGAGTGAGGCCACGTTGGCGACCAAGGAGGTCAGCACGTGCGCCCACAGCACCGAGGGCCGGGGGATCGGCATCGACTGGAAGCGTTCGAAGATGCCGCCCTGCATGTCGAGGAAGAGCCGGTAGGCCGTGTACGCGATTCCGGACGCGATCGTGATGAGCAGGATGCCGGGCAGCATGTAGTTGATGTACGAGTCGCCGGTCCCGGTGTTGATGGCGCCGCCGAACACGTACACGAACAGCAGCATCATCGCGACCGGGGTGACCGCGGTGGTGATGATGGTGTCCGGGCTGCGCAGGATGTGCCGCAGCGAACGGCCGGTGAGGGTGCCGGTGTCGCTGAGAACGTGGGCGGTCAACGTGCACCTCCGACAAGGGCGAGGAAGACGTCCTCGAGGGTTGGCTGCTTCTCGACGTACTCGACCTTGGCGGCCGGTAGCAGTTTCTTGAGTTCGGCGAGGGTGCCGTTCTGGATGATCGTGCCTTCGTGCAGGATCGCGATCCGGTCGGCCAGTTGCTCGGCCTCGTCGAGGTACTGGGTGGTCAGCAGGATGGTGGTGCCGTCGGCGGCGAGCTGTTTGACCGTCTGCCATACCTCGATGCGGGCCTGCGGGTCGAGCCCGGTGGTCGGCTCGTCGAGGAAGAGCACCAGCGGATCCCCGATCAGGCTCATCGCGATGTCGAGGCGCCGCCGCATGCCGCCCGAATATGTCCCGGCCCGGCGTTTGCCGGCTTCGGTGAGCGAGAACCTTGCGAGCATGTCGTCCGCGACCTGCGAAGGGTTGTCCAGGTGGCGCAGTTTCGCGACCAGGATCAGGTTCTCCCGGCCGGTGAGGATTTCGTCGACGGCGGCGAATTGGCCGGTCAAGCTGATCGAGCGGCGGACGTCGGCGCCCGCCGAGGCGACGTCGAACCCGTTGACGGTGGCGGTTCCGGCGTCGGATTTCAGCAGCGTCGACAGGATCCGCACCAGGGTCGTCTTGCCGGCGCCGTTCGAGCCGAGCAGGGCGAAGATGCTGCCCGGCGCCACGTCGAGATCGACGCCGCGTAGCACGTGCAGGTCCTGGTAGGACTTCGTGACGCCACGCACGCTGATCGCGGTCATGAGTGGTTCTCCTCGGATGCGGCGGTGTCGATGGCGGCCCGCAGCCGTGCGCGTTCCTTGTCGATCCACTGCTTGCCGGAGTAGGCCTGTATGAATGTCTCGGCGAACTCGACCGGGTCGTCCCCGACGACCGCGCGGACCGGCGTGCCGTCGGTGGCCGCCCGCTCGAACAGGTCGACGAAGTCGCCGAGCATGGTGACGAACGTGTCGCCGTCGTCGATGCCGCCGTAGTAGTTGAAGTACCGGTGCAGCGCCTTCGCGGAGTCGCGATACGGCGCCGGCAGCGCTTCGAGGCGGGCCATGTCCTGCTTGTACTGCTTCTTCTGCTCGAGTGATCCGACCAGCATCTCGATCCATTTGGCGGCCATGCTCATGCTCCTTCGTGGTGGAGTTTCTCGATACGCTGGGCGAGGACGCTCCACGTCCTCCAGAACTCGTCGAGCTGGTCGCGGCCCTTGGTGTTGAGCGAATACACCTTGCGCGGCGGTCCCTTCTCGGAGGGCACTTTCTCCACGTCGACGAGCCCGCGCTGTTCGATCCGTACGAGCAGTGCGTAGATGGTGCCTTCGGCGATGTCTGCGAAGCCCTGCTCACGCAGCCAGGCGGTGATCTCGTATCCGTAGGCGTTGCGGCGGGCCAGGATCGCCAGCACGATCCCTTCCAGGGTGCCCTTGAGCATCTCCGTCATCTGGTTGCCCATGTGTTCGGCTCCTAGCTATTTAGCGTCACTGACTACCGCTAGAAAGTATCACTAGGTACCGGTAGCTAGCAACGCTGAATACCAGAACCACCCGGATGTGCTCCGACTGTCGGCGCGGGTCGGGCACGAAGCCGGCGCACCTCGTCAACAGGACGTGAAAATCGTGCGGTCCCGCGTACGAAGTGCGTGAACGCGGCAACATCCAAACGGCGACGTCCGGTTGCATGACTCGGATCGATACTGAGTTTGAGTCTGCGCCGATCATTGCGCAGCGTGTGAAGGGATTCATCGTGCTCGACCACCAGGAGCAGCCGCCATCGGAACACCACACGCCACGCGAGGGCATGGCCGGGGCGGGGCGCGACGCCGTGCGGATGGCCGTGGTGGTGGGCGCGCTCGGGGTGGTGTTCGGGGACATCGGCACCAGCCCGATCTACACGATGCAGACCGTGTTCAACCCGGCTGACCCGCATCCGGTCCCGGTCAGCACCGACAACGTGTACGGCGTCGTGTCGCTGATCTTCTGGTCCGTCATGATCATCGTGACGTTGACGTATGTGCTGCTCGCCATGCGCATCGACAACGACGGCGAGGGCGGCATCATGGCGCTGATCACCCTGTTGCGCCGCTGGACCGCACCCAGGGGGCGGCGCACCGCCGCGGCCCTGGCCGCGCTGGGTGTCTTCGGCGCCGCACTGTTCTTCGGCGACAGCATGATCACCCCGGCCATCTCGGTGCTGTCAGCCGTGGAGGGCCTCAAGATCGTGGCCCCGTCGATGGAGGAGTGGATCGTCCCGATCACCGCGGCGATCATCGTGATGCTGTTCGCGGTGCAACGGCACGGCACCGCGGCGATCGGCCGGCTCTTCGGCCCGATCATGATCGCCTGGTTCACGGCGATCGGCGCCTGCGGGATTCTCGGCATCGCCGAACAGCCCGCCATCCTCAAGGCGCTGTCCCCCTCATACGCGATGAGCTTCCTGGCCGGCGACTTCGGGATCGCCTTCTTCGCGCTCGCCGCGATCGTTCTCGCGGTCACCGGCGCCGAGGCGCTCTACGCCGACATGGGCCATTTCGGCCGCCGCGCGATCAGCCGCGGCTGGTTGCTGCTGGTACTGCCGGCGTGTGTGCTGAGCTACCTCGGCCAGGGCGCGCTGATCCTGCAGGATGCGGCCAACATCAGCAGCCCGTTCTTCCTGCTGGTGCCCGGCTGGGGCCGGTGGCCGATGGTGCTGCTGGCCACCGCGGCCACCGTGATCGCGTCCCAGGCCGTGATCACCGGCGCCTACTCGGTCGCCGCCCAGGCCGCCCGGCTCGGCTACCTGCCACGGCTGCGCATCACCCACACCTCCGCGTCCACCATCGGCCAGATCTACGTGCCGTGGATCAACTGGCTGCTGCTGGTCTCCGTACTCACCCTGGTCTTCGCGTTCCGTAGTTCGGCGGCGCTGGCGTACGCGTTCGGCATGGCGGTGATCTGCACCATCACCATCACCACCCTGCTGTTCTTCTACGTCGCCCGGTCCCGGTGGGGCACGCCGTGGTGGCTGCTGGCCACCGGCGCCGGCATCCTGGTCGCCGTCGACAGTCTCTTCGTCGCCGCCAACCTCACCAAACTCGCCCACGGCGCCTGGCTGCCGCTGCTCATCGGACTGACCGCGTTCACCGTCATGACCACCTGGCAGCGCGGCCGGGAGATCGTCACCGCCAACCGGCAACGCCGGGAGGGCTCCCTGCAGGAGTTCGTCACCAAGCTGGGCAGCGGGGCTGCGGCGACCACGACGGTTCCCGGCACCGCCGTGTTCCTCAACCGGGGCGGGCAGACCGCGCCGCTGGCCCTGCGCGCCAATGTCGAACACAACCATGTTCGCCACGAACGCGTCGTCATCCTGTCTCTGGAGACCCGGCCGGTCCCGCGGGTGCCGGAAGCCGAGCGTGTCACCGTCGACGACCTCGGATACACCGACGACGGCATCGTCTTCGTCACCGCACGCTACGGGTACACCGAGACGCCGAATGTCCCCGCAGCGCTGCGGGGCCTGTCGCCGGAGCAGACCGAAGGGCGGCTCGACCTCGATGACACGACGTACTACCTGTCGAAGATCGAGCTGCGGATCTCGCCCGAGCCGACCATGGCCCAGTGGCGTAAACGGCTGTTCACCGCGACTTCCTACATCACCGCCGACGCCGCCGACCAGTTCGGCCTGCCCCGGGAACGAACCGTCATCATGGGGGCGCACATCGACGTGTGAAGGCGTCCGGTGAGTCGTACAGTCGAAGAATGGCCTCCTGGCTGAAGCGTCATCGTCGCCGCCTCTCGCTCATCCTCGCGGTCGTTGCGCCCGCGGCCGTCACGGCTGCGCTGACCGCGGTCCGCGACGATGTCGAGAACACCCATGTCGCATTGGTGCTGGTGGTCGTCGTGGTCGGTGTCGCCGCGCTCGGCTACCGGGTGTCCGGCTACCTGGCGGCGCTGTCGGCCGGCGTCTGGTTCAACCTGCTGTTCACGCAGCCGTACCTGCAACTGCGGATCAACGACCGCGCCGACGTGCAGACGTTCGTACTGCTGATGATCGTCGGTGGTGCGGTGACCGAACTGGCGGTCTGGGGCCGACGGCAGGAAGCCGTCGCCAGCCGCGAAGCCGGCTACCTCGCCGGCATCCACGCCGCGGCCGCGGCCGGCGCCGGCGGACCGAACGCGGGCTCGCGTCAGGACCTGATCAGGCAGGTCGCCACCCAGCTGGTCGACACCTTGCACCTGGAGACGGCCCGATATCAGTCCGGAGTCGCGGGCCTCGGTGACCCGGCCAGGCTACGCCGTGACGGGCAGGTCGTGTGGAACCACGCGACGTGGGACGCCGACCACGACGGCCTGCCTACCGGAACCGACATCGAGCTACTGGTCGAACACGGTGGCCGCCTGCACGGCCGGTACCTGCTGCGCGCCGCGCCGCACCGTACCGTGTCGATGAGTGAACGCCGGGTCGCGTTGACACTGGCCGACCAGGTCGGCGCAGCACTGGGCTGACCGCCGTCGGCTCAGCCGACGTGGACGTGGGGCCGCCGCCGGCGGTCGGGTTCGGCCTGGCGGATCATCTCGCGGGTCACCGGGGCGACCTCGCCCTGGCCGAAGATCAGGTATCGGGCGAAGTTGGCGACCGGGTTGCCCTCGGTCCATTCGAAGTAGATGTGCGGTCGGCGGTGGGTGGTGTCGCGGATCCACAGCATCAGCGACGCGAGCGCGCTGGGCACCGAGGAACTCTCCAGGGTGAGCACCCGGTACCTGTTGTGCAGCACCTCGCCGCGGACGATCAGTTCGGTTTCGAAGTCGGAGGCGTCGCGGACGGTGACCTCGACGAACAGCACGTCGCGCTGGTCGGCCATGTCGTTGTCGGCGATGATCTGCGCGAGTTTGGCGGAGTACTCGCGGTTGTCGCGGGCCTCGGGCTCGTTGGCGATCAGGCGGATCTGCCGTTTGCTGAGCTCGTCGAGCCAGCGCTGGGCCAGGGGATCGGCGTCGACGTGGGTGACGCGTAGTTCGAAGGCCCGGTAGACCCGAGACAGCAGGGAGACGGCGATTATCGCGAGGATGAAACAGCCGGCGATCTTCACACCGTCGGGGCGTTCCCAGATGTTGACGAGGGTGGTGTAGACGAAGACGGCGGTGATGATGCCGAACGCCCAGGTCCGGCCGCGCTGGCCGGCACGGCGCGCCGACAGCGTGACGGCGGTCGCCGCGGACGTGATCAGGACGAGGACGCCGGTGGCGTAGGCGCCGCCCTGGGCGTCGACGTCGGCGTCGAAGATCCAGGTGATCAGGAACGCGGTGCCGGTGAAGACCAGGACCATCGGGCGCACGGCACGGGCCCAGGTCGGCGCCATGCCGAACTTGGGCAGATACCGGGGTACGAGGTTGAGTAGGCCGGCCATGGCGGAGGCGCCGGCGAACCAGAGGATCGCGATGGTGGCGATGTCGTAGACGCTGCCGAAGACGTTGCCGAGGTTCTGGTGGGCCAAGTAGGCCAGTGCCCGGCCGTTGGCCTCGCCACCCGGCTGGAACTTCTCGGCCGGGATGAGCACGGTGGTGGCGAGGCTGCTGGTGATCAGGAAGACGCTCATGATGCCGGCGGCAGTGGTCAGCAGCTGCTTGCCGCCACGGATGCGCTGGGGCAGGTCGCCTTTGATGTGTGGCATGACGGCGACACCGGTCTCGAAACCGGACAGCCCGAGCGCGAGTTTCGGGAACACCAGCAGGGCGATGCCGACCATCGCGAGCGGGCTGCCGTGGGAGGTGGTCAGCGCGGTTCCCCAGTCGGCGACGGCGGCCGGGTGGGTGAGCACCTCCCAGAGGGCGTCGCCGATGACGATCACGTTGAGGCCCAGGTAGACGCCGACCAGCACGACAGCGATGCCGATCGCCTCGGTGAAGCCCTTGAGGAACACGGCGCCGAGCGCGGCGACCAGCACGAGCGTGACCAGGACCTCCTGGTGGTGCCAGGATTCCGGCCAGAACGGGTTCTCGTCGATGTGGGCGGTCGCGTCGGCCGCCGACAGGGTGATCGTGATGATGAAGTCGGTGGCCGCGAACCCGAGCAGGACCAGCACGAACAGCTTGCCCTTCCAGAACGACAGCAGCCGGACGAGCATCGCGATGGAGCCCTCGCCGTGCGGGCTGTCGGCGGCCACCCGCCGGTAGACCGGCAGCGCGCCGAGCAGGGTGATCAGCACCAGCACCAGGGTGGCCAGCGGGGACAGCACCCCGGCGGCGAGCGCGGCGATGCCGGGCTGGTAGCCGAGGGTGGAGAAGTAGTCGACACCGGTCAGGCACATCACCTTCCACCACGAGTGCGGCTTCTCCTCGTGTGGTTGCGCATGCGGGCCCTCGTGTCGTGCGGTCTGCTCGGTGAGGCCCTTGAGCAGCCAGGAGCGCAGAGTGCTGCGCTCGCCCGATACGGTCCCGGTCATCGAACTTCTCCTGGCCTGCGTGAACGGGCGTTTCCCAGCTCCCCGGAGAATCCTGACATTCGGCGGCCGAATGACCGAGAGCATGCTGCGTTAATAAAACGTCAAAATGTTCGCGGCCCGCCCTGGCACGCCATTCTAGCGCTTTGCCCGGTGGTGTACCGCGCTCGTGAATAAACGCGCCGTCGCCGTATCGAGGTCGTCAAAAGACTCGACGGGGCCCATCACCAACGATTGGTATTGCTGACAGGCGGGCTCGTTCCCAGAGCCCGGAGCTGTGTGCCGGAGGCAAGTCATGACAATCGCGCGGAGTCCGCGGCCGGTGATGCTGCGCATCGACGTCGAACTGGTCAAGGGCTGTGGCCGTGCCTTCTGGCCCCGCCCCGGGCGGGTCGTCAACGCGCATCCGGCGAACACGTTCGCCGAGCTCGCGCAGGCCATCGATCTGTCCTTCGGGCGTACCGACCTCGGGCACCTGAGGCTGTTCGCGCTGCCCGGCGGTGTCGAGGTGAGCTGGACCGAATGGCGTGACGGGCCGGCATTCGCGGGCACCGCCGACGGCCGGACCTGTGGTCTGGACACGCTGCGCCCGGGTGACTCGTTCACCTACATGTTCGATCTCGGGCAGGACTGGACGCACCTGTGCCGGGTCACCGCCGGTGGTGGGCGATGACCCTCGCCGACATCCTGCCGTCGCTGCGGTCGTCGTTGCCGCCGCATCTGGACGAACAGCACTGGCCGTCGACGATGCGCCGGCGTGGACTCGACGAACTACTGGTCGGTGGTGTCCCGCTGACACGGCTGGCCGCCGACTACGGCACGCCGCTGCACGTGCTCGACGAGACCGACGTGCGGCGCAACTGCGCCGAATACGGTGCCGCGTTCGGGCCGGGCGGGACCGCCTACAGCGCCAAGGCGGGGCTGACCCCGGCGATCGCCCGGTGGATCGCCCCTTCCGGACTGGGCTGCTATGTGGTGTCGGCCGAGCAGCTGGCGACCGCCCTGACCGCCGGAATCCCACCCGAGAAGCTGACCCTGGCCGGTGCCGCGAAGTCGGTCGCCGCCCTCGAAGCGGCATTCGCCTGCGGCGCCGCGGTGGTGGCCGGGTCGGTGGGGGAGGCGGTCGCGTTGGGTGTGCGGCCGGTGGCCATGCCTCGGAACTGGTCGGCCGGGCTCCGGAAGCCGATCATGAGCCCGCGGTGCTGACCTGTGACTGCGGCGACAGCCGGGCCCGGACCGTCCCGGTGCGGGTGCCCGCGGACGTCCGGGCCGGTGACCTGCTCGTGCTGGCCGGAACCGGGGCATACCACGAGGCCGGCGAGCCTGTGGTGTCGGTTGCTGACGGTTCGGTGCGGTCGCTGGTGCGGCGGGTATCGGTCACGGACCTGTTGCCCGGCTCACGCTGAGACTCCACCGGTGGTGATGGGGCTGGCCGATGCGGCCGGCCCCATCTGCGTAGCACCTTGTGCCGAGAGCGCCGAATTTCACGTCGTTATGACACGGCTGCCCGGAAACCGCATTCAGTGGCCGCCCTCACCCCGCGTCAAAAAAGCGTGAACAAATGCTGTGCCCGCGTACGCATCGCGTGAACAACCATTTCCATCAGGGCTGTGGCGAGATTTGCTGTTCGGGCAACACCCCTTCGCCCAACTGGAGTCCTCCGTGGCTGATCTTCTGTTCGTCGTTCTCACGGGAGTGCTGTTCGCGGCGCTGACCGTGCTGATCAAGGCGGTCGAACGCGGATGAGCGCCGTCAACCTGATCGGCCTGATCCTGGCCGTCGCCCTGGCCGCCTTCCTGGTGGCCGCCCTGCTCTTCCCGGAGAAGTTCTGATGGCCGGCTGGCTTTTCGTGCTGACGCTGATCGCCGCGCTCGTGGCGGTGTATCGGCCGTTCGGTGACTACATGTACCGCGTCGTGTCGGGCACTCGGCACGCCCGCGCCGAGAGGGGCATCTACCGCCTCGTCGGCGTGGACGCGAACACCGAGCAGACCTGGGGTGTCTACGCCCGCAGCGTCCTCGCGTTCTCCGCGGTCTCGGTCCTGTTCCTCTACGCGTTCCTGCGGTTGCAGGACAAGCTGTGGCTGTCGCTCGGGTTGCCCGCTGTCACCGACCACATCGCCTGGAACACCGCGGTCAGCTTCGTGACCAACACCAACTGGCAGGCCTACTCCGGTGAATCGACCATGGGCCACCTGGTGCAGATGGCCGGCCTGGCGGTGCAGAACTTCGTGTCGGCGAGTGTCGGCATCGCCGTTGCGGTCGCGCTGGTCCGCGGGTTCGCCGCCCGCAAGTCCGAGACGCTCGGCAACTTCTGGGTCGACCTGACCCGGATCTGCCTGCGGATCCTGCTGCCGCTGTCCATTCTCTTCGCGATCGTGTTCATGATCGGCGGGATGGTGCAGAACCTGTCCGGGGGAGTGGACGTGACTACCCTGACCGGAGGGGCGCAGCACATCACCGGCGGCCCGGTCGCCTCCCAGGAGGCCATCAAGGAACTGGGTACGAACGGTGGGGGTTTCTACAACGTCAACTCGGCCCATCCGTTCGAGAACCCGACTACCTGGACCAACTGGATCGAGATCTTCCTGATCCTGGTGATCCCGTTCAGCCTGCCCCGTGTCTTCGGCCGGATGGTCGGCCAGAACCGGCAGGGCTACGCCATCGTCGCGGTCATGGCGATCCTGGCGCTCGGCAGCATCGCGCTGACCGTCGGCTTCGAGACCCACGGCGCCGGCACCGTGCCGCAGGCGGTCGGCGCGGCGATGGAGGGCAAGGAGACCCGGTTCGGCGTCGCGAACTCGGCCACCTTCGCTGCTGCGACCACGCTCACCTCGACCGGCGCGGTCAACTCGTTCCACGACTCGTACACCGCGCTCGGCGGCATGATGCCGATCGTCAACATGATGCTCGGCGAGGTCGCGCCGGGCGGCGTCGGGTCGGGGCTCTACGGCATGCTGATCCTGGCGGTGATCACGGTGTTCGTGGCGGGGCTGATGGTCGGCCGTACCCCCGAATATCTGGGTAAGAAGATCCGCGCCCGGGAGATCAAGCTCGCGTCGCTGTACTTCCTGGTCACCCCGATCCTGGTCCTGACCGGAACGGCCGCGGCGTTCGCGACGGGCAACAATTCCACCGCGCTCAACGTCGGCCCGCACGGCCTCTCCGAGGTGTTGTACGCGTTCACGAGCGCCGCCAACAACAACGGCTCCGCGTTCGCCGGTATCACCGTCAACACCCCGTGGTGGGACATCGCGCTCGGCCTGGCCATGCTGCTCGGCCGGTTCCTGCCGATCGTGCTGGTCCTGGCGCTGGCCGGATCGCTGGCCAAGCAGCAGCCCGCACCGGAGACCGAGGGCACCCTGCCCACCCACCAGCCGCTGTTCGTCGGCATGGTCGCCGGCGTGACCGTCGTCCTCGTCGCGCTGACGTTCCTCCCGGCGCTGGCGCTCGGCCCGCTGGCCGAGGGGCTGTCATGACCGGGCGAACTGATGAACGTGAGAAAGGCACCCCGATGACCGCCACCCTGGACGACCTGATCAAGGTCGACCCCACCCCGCCGCCTGCCCCGGTCAAGGCCGGCCTGCTCGACCCGAAGCAGCTGTGGCGTTCGCTGCCCGACGCGCTGCGCAAGCTCGACCCGCGGGTGATGTGGCGCAACCCGGTGATGTTCATCGTCGAGGCCGGCGCCGTGTTCACCACTGTGCTCAGCATCGTCGAGCCGACCCTGTTCGCCTGGCTGATCACTGTCTGGCTGTGGCTGACCGTGGTCTTCGCGAACCTGGCCGAGGCCGTCGCCGAGGGCCGCGGCAAGGCGCAGGCCGCCGCGCTGCGCAGCGCGAAACAGGACATGATCGCCCATCTGAAGGACGGCCGGGACATCCCGGCGACCGACCTGAAACTCGGTGACGTGGTCGTCGTCGTGGCCGGGCAGATCATCCCCGGGGACGGCGACGTCATCGAGGGCATCGCCAGCGTCGACGAGTCGGCGATCACCGGCGAGTCGGCGCCGGTCATCCGGGAGTCAGGCGGTGACCGGTCGGCGGTCACCGGCGGTACGAAGGTGCTGTCCGACCGGATCGTCGTGCGGATCACCCAGAAGCCGGGGGAGAGTTTCGTCGACCGGATGATCGCGCTGGTCGAAGGCGCGAACCGGCAGAAGACCCCGAATGAGATCGCGCTGAACATCCTGCTCGCCGCGCTGACGATCATCTTCCTGCTGGCCGTTGTCACGTTGCAGCCGCTGGCGATCTTCTCCAAGGCGTGGCAGGCGGCAGCGCCGGACACCACGGCGATCGACGGCAACGGTGTCACCGGGATCGTGCTGGTGTCGCTGCTGGTCTGCCTGATCCCGACGACGATCGGGGCGCTGCTGTCGGCTATCGGGATCGCCGGCATGGACCGGCTCGTGCAGCGCAACGTCCTCGCGATGAGCGGGCGCGCGGTCGAGGCGGCCGGAGATGTGAACACCCTGCTGCTCGACAAGACCGGCACGATCACGCTCGGCAATCGGCAGGCGGCGGAGTTCGTACCCGTGGATGGTGTTGATCGAAAGGACCTTGCCGACGCCGCGCAGTTGTCCAGCCTGGCCGACGAGACGCCGGAGGGCCGGTCGATCGTGGTGCTCGCCAAGAACGAGTACGGCCTGCGCGAACGTGAGCCGGGCCTGATGAGCGACGCGACGTTCGTGCCGTTCACCGCGCAGACCCGGATGAGCGGCGTCGACCTCGGTGAGCGCAGGATCCGCAAGGGTGCCGCGACCGCGGTGATGAAGTGGGTCCGCTCCAACGGCGGGCACCCCACCGAGCAGGTCGGCGAGATCGTCGACGCGATCAGCGGCTCTGGCGGCACCCCGCTCGTGGTGGCCGAAAACGATCGGGTGCTCGGGGTGATCCACCTCAAGGACGTGGTCAAGTCCGGGATGCGTGAGCGTTTCGACGAGATGCGCCGGATGGGCATCCGCACGGTGATGATCACCGGCGACAACCCGCGGACCGCGGCGGCGATCGCCGCCGAAGCCGGCGTCGACGACTTCCTCGCCGAGGCCACCCCGGAGGACAAACTCGCTTATATCCGCAGAGAACAGGCGGGCGGCCGATTGGTTGCGATGACCGGCGACGGTACGAACGACGCGCCCGCACTCGCGCAGGCTGACGTCGGGGTGGCCATGAACACCGGCACGTCGGCCGCGAAAGAGGCCGGCAACATGGTCGACCTCGACTCGGACCCGACGAAACTCATCGAGATCGTCGAGATCGGCAAGCAGCTTCTGATCACCCGCGGCGCGTTGACGACGTTCTCCATCGCCAACGACATCGCCAAGTACTTCGCGATCATCCCGGCCATGTTCGCCGCGGTCTACCCGGGCCTGGACGCGCTCAACATCATGCGGCTGCACTCACCCGGGTCGGCGATCCTGTCCGCGGTCATCTTCAACGCGATCGTGATCGTCTTTCTGATCCCGCTGGCGCTGCGCGGCGTGCAGTACCGGCCGTCGTCAGCGAGCCAGCTGCTGTCGCGCAACCTGCTGATCTACGGCCTCGGCGGTGTCATCGCCCCGTTCGTCGGCATCAAACTCATCGACCTGCTCATCCAGTTCATCCCGGGGATCTGATCAGAATGCGACTTCCCGCCTGGCTCGCCCAGCACCTCGCGGCGCTGCGCGCGCTGCTCGTCCTCACCGCCATCGTCGGCCTCGCCTACCCGCTGCTGCTCGTCGGCGTCGGCAAGATCCCCGGCCTGTCCGACAAGGCATCCGGCTCCATGGTCGCCGTCGGCAGCACCCTGATCGGTCAGTCGTTCACCGACGCCGACGGCAACCCGGTCGCCAAGTACTTCCAGTCCCGGCCGTCGGCCGCGGGCGACGGCTACGACCCGACATCGACGTCGGCCAGCAACCTCGGCCCGGAAAGCGTCGTCGACACCCTGTCGGCCGACGAGGAGACCGCGTCGCAGAGCCTGCTCACCCAGGTCTGCGCCCGCAGCCTCGCCGTCGGCACCCTCGAAGGCGTCGACGGCAGCCGCCCCTACTGCACCGCAGACGGCGTCGGCGCGGTTCTCGCGGTCTTCCACCGCGACGGCTTCACCGGCCCGATCACCCGGGTCGTGTCGGTCAACCAGACCGGCACCCCGTTCCTCGCCACCTACGAGGGCGTGGCCGTCGAGTCGGCGAAGAACGACGAGGACTACCAGGCCCAGGGCGCCGTGATCACCCCGATCCGCGGTGACGCGCCCGCCAAGCCGGTCGTCCCGGCCGACGCGGTCACCGCCAGCGCCAGCGGCCTCGACCCGCACGTCAGTCCCGCCTACGCCGAACTCCAGGTCGCCCGCGTCGCCCGTGTGCGCGGCATCGACGAGGCACGAGTCCGCGAGTTGATCGCCGAACACACCGACGGTCGTGCCCTAGGGTTCCTCGGTGAACCGGGCGTCAACGTCCTCGAACTGAACCTGGCGCTGGACGGCAAATGACGAGAGCGGCCGGACCGGGCTTCCACGGCCCGGTCCGGCCGGCCCTTCCGGGAGGACACCCATGGCACGTGGGGAACTGCGGATCTACCTCGGCGCGGCGCCGGGTGTCGGCAAGACGTACACGATGCTCGAGGAAGCCCACCGCCGCATCGAACGTGGCACCGACGTGGTCGTCGCGTTCGTCGAGACCCACGGCCGCAAACACACCCAGGCCATGCTCGCCGACCTGGAGATCATCGAGCGCCGGACGATCGAGTACCGCGGCGCCCGGTTCACCGAGATGGACCTCGATGCGGTGCTCGACCGCCGGCCCGAGGTGGCGATCGTCGACGAGCTCGCGCACAGCAACGTGCCCGGCTCGGTCCACGCCAAACGCTGGCAGGACGTGCACGCCCTGCTCGACGCGGGTATCGACGTGCTCACCACGGTCAACGTCCAACACCTGGAATCGCTCAACGACGTCGTCGCCCGGATCACCGGCGTCGAACAGCGCGAGACCGTCCCGGACGCGATCGTCCGCGCCGCCGAGCAGGTCGAACTCGTCGACATGACCCCGGAGGCGCTACGCCGCCGGATGGCGCACGGCAACATCTACCGGCCCGAGAAGATCGACGCCGCCCTCGGCAACTACTTCCGCACCGGCAACCTCACCGCCCTGCGTGAACTCGCCCTGCTCTGGCTGGCCGACAAGGTCGACGACCAGCTCGACAAGTACCGTGCCGACAACGCCATCGACAACACCTGGGAGACCCGCGAACGGGTCGTCGTCGCGCTCACCGGCGGCCCCGAAGGCGACACCCTGATCCGCCGGGCCTCCCGCATCGCCGCCCGGGTCAAAGGCGCCGACCTGATGGCCGTGCACGTCACCCGCAACGACGGGCTGGCCGGCGCCGACCCCGCCGAACTCGCCCGGCAGCGCGTGCTCGTGGAGAGCCTCGGTGGCACGTACCACCAGGTCGTCGGCACCGACATCCCGCAGGCGCTGCTCGACTTCGCCCGTGGCGCCAACGCCACCCAGATCGTCCTCGGCGCCTCCAGCCGCGGCCGGTTCGCCCAGCTGTTCGCCACCGGCGTCGGGGTGACCACGATCGCCCGGTCCGGGTCCATCGACGTGCACCTGGTCACCCACGAACGCGCCCGGCAGGGCCGCCGCCGTGGTCCGATCCCGGCCGCCCTGTCCCGCAGCCGCCGGATCGCCGGATTCCTCGCCGCCCTGCTCGGGCTCCCACTGCTCACGATCGCGCTCAAAGTCGGCCCGACCCTGCCACTGATCAACGACATCCTGCTGTTCCTCGTCGCCGTGATCGGTGTCGCGCTGATCGGCGGCCTGTGGCCCGCGCTGCTCGCCGCGGTCGCCGGATCCCTGCTGCTCAACTGGTTCTTCACCGCACCGATCGGCCGGTTCACCATCGCCGAGGGCCAGAACCTCCTCGCCCTCGCGATCTTCGTCATCGTCGCCATCGCCGTCAGCTGGGTCGTCGACACCGCCGCCCGCAAGACCCGCCAGGCCGCCGAGGCCGCCGCCGACGCACAGACCCTCGCCACCGTCGCCGGCGGAGTCCTGCGCGGCGAACGCCCGCTGCTCGCCCTGCTCGAACGGCTCCGCGAGACCTTCGGCCTCGACTCGGTCACCCTGCTGGAGAAAGGCGCCGTCGTCGCCTCGGTAGGCCCGGCCGCGTGCGAGCGGCCCGCCGACTCCGACGTGGAGGTGACCGCCGACGGAGACCTGATGCTGCTGCTCAAGGGACACACCTTGCAGGCCTCCGACCGGCGCATCGTCGAGGCGTTCGCCGCCCAGGCCGCCGTCGCCGTCAAGCAGGAACGCCTCGCCACCGAGGCGGCCGCCGCGAAACCCCTCGCGGAAGCCGACCGGATGCGGACCGCGCTGCTCGCCGCCGTCAGCCACGACCTGCGCACCCCACTCGCGTCGGCCAAAGCCTCCGTGGCGAGCCTGCGCAGCAGCGACGTGCAGTTCGACGACGACGACCGCGCCGAGTTGCTGGCCACCGCCGACGAATCCCTCGACCGCCTCGATCGGCTGGTCGCCAACCTGCTCGACATGAGCCGCCTCCAGGCCGGCGCCCTCGGTGTCGCCGCCATCGACGTCGGCGCCGAGGAGGTGGTGCCCCGCGCCCTCGACGACATCGGCCCCGACGGCCGCCTGGTGACCGTGCACGTCCCCGACGACCTGCCCCTGCTGCACGCCGACCCCGGCCTGCTCGAACGGATCCTGGTCAACATCGTCACCAACGCGCTGCGCTACAGCCCACCCGGCCGGCCACCGATCATCACCGGCAGCAGCCACGGCGACACCGTCGAACTCCGGGTCATCGACCACGGCCCCGGCATCCCCGACGACCGCTGGGACGACGTGTTCCTGCCGTTCCAGCGTCTCGGCGACCGCGACAACCACACCGGCGTCGGCCTCGGCCTCGCGCTGTCGAGAGGCCTGACCGAAGCGATGGGCGGAACGCTGACCCCGGAGGCGACCCCCGGAGGAGGACTCACCATGATCATCGCATTGCCGGTCAGGGGCATGACGTGACCCGCGTTCTCGTCATCGACGACGAGCCTCAGATCGTACGGGCGCTGAGCATCAACCTCAGAGCCCGCGGCTACACCATCGACACCGCCCGCGACGCCGTCACCGGCCTGCACACCGCCGGCCAGGAGCCGCCCGACATCGTCGTGCTCGACCTCGGCCTGCCGGACATGGACGGCACCGAGGTGATCCGCGGCCTGCGGGGCTGGACCAACGTCCCGATCATCGTGCTGTCCGGCCGGGCCGGCAGTGCCGACAAGGTGTCCGCTCTCGACGCCGGCGCCGACGACTACGTCACGAAACCGTTCGGTATCGACGAACTCCTCGCCCGTATCCGGGCCATCACCCGCCGAGCGCAGCCCGCCGACGACGGACCACTCGTCACCCTCGGCTCCCACACCGTCGACCTCGCCGCCCGCAGCGTCACCGGCGGCGACACCGAGGTGCGGCTCACCCCGACCGAGTGGGAACTGCTCGACCACCTGCTGCGCCACCCCGGCAAACTGATCAGCCAGCAGGCGCTGTTACGCGACGTGTGGGGCCCACAGGCGCAGACGCACACCAACTACCTGCGCCAGTACATGGCCCGGCTGCGCCGCAAACTCGAAGCCGACCCCGCACACCCCCGGCATCTCATCACCGAACCCGGCATGGGCTACCGCTACCGGCCCTGACAAGGGCCGGTCCAGGACTTGCATCCCGGGCCACTCATTGAGCGCTCAGGAGTCCTTGGTCAGGTGGCGTAGGTCGCGGTCGAGATCGCGGCTGAGCTTGCGTGTGGCGAGCCACGGCGGCGGGACCACGACCACCGGGCACGACGCGTAACGGATACAGGCCCGGGCGACGCCGGGCCCAAGCCAGCGATGGCGCCGACTGCCCAACACGATGAGGTCGTTCGCGCCGTCGGCGATGCCGGCCAGAACCGGCGCCGGCCGGCCGCGAAGTATCCGCCGCTCAAAAGTCACGTCAGCCGGAGCGGCGGCGAACGCGCCCGCCACGGCCTCGTCGATGATCTGATCGCTGAGCTGAGCGAACGGCTCGTTCCAGACGGTGTTGAGCCGCCGGCCGGAATCACGAACGGTCATGCCTCAAGGCCATCGCTCGGCCCCTTGCCGGACAAGGAACATCGACGGTTTTAACGACATTGCTACGGGCCGCCAGCCGGCGACCCGAAAATTCCTCGAAGACCTCGTCCGGGTACGCACGGGCTGCTCGCCGACCGCACCATGGGGCGTGATCGAGTTCTAGCACTGGCCCTGAACACCACGAGCCGCCGTCCGCGTGTATACACCGCGTTAGTTTCCCGGGCGAAGGCGTACCAGTGTCGTATACGTGAACCCCGCCCTGGGCCGGGTGGGAGTACGAACTGGTGGTGCAGATATCGCGAAGACGGTCCTCACGTTCCAGAGCGGTCCCGGCCGTCGGCTCCTTCGACACGGGCCGCGTCGTTGAGTTGTTGACCGGTGTCGCTGCGATCGCGGTGTCGGCGATGGCGGCGTCGGTGTTGTACCCCGCCGCAGAGCAGATGTCGCGTGTGCTGATCGTGACGGTGGCCGCCGGTGTGGTCGCTGCAAAGGTGACCCGGATCGCGGACGCCGCCGTACTCACGATTGCGGCCGCCTCGGCCTTCGTGATCGATCCGGGTGGGGCGGATGCCGCCGGTGCGCCGGCACTACTGCCGTACACGCCGGTGTTC
The DNA here is from genome assembly GCF_040638175.1 of Actinoplanes sp. NPDC026670. Classification (NCBI taxonomy): domain Bacteria; kingdom Bacillati; phylum Actinomycetota; class Actinomycetes; order Micromonosporales; family Micromonosporaceae; genus Actinoplanes; species Actinoplanes sp. NPDC026670. Next base: position 2,986 of record NZ_JBEZXU010000052.1, on the reverse strand, counting down.
CTCATGTCGCTGATGCTCGGCCGGGGATACCGCTACCTGTCCAGCGAGAACACGCTGCGCGAACCGGCACGGCGACGAGATGCGGATTCGGAGGGCGGCTCGTCCCTGCTGGTCTGGCCGGACGAGCCCACGAAGCCGTGAGATGTGCCGCCGACCCGTCCGCGAGCTACTGGCCGCCGACGGTGCAGTGACGGCACCAGCGGTTACCACTGCGACTGACCGGCCCGGACCAGGTAGGTTGTATCGGAGGTGTGCCGGGAAGGCTGGTCGGCGACGTTGTTGCCGTGCCCTGCCGAAGGAGTCTTATGACCGGAACACCTCCTCGTCCCACCCGCTACCTGTTCGGCCGGGGCACCTGGCCCGAGGTCAGCCGGATCGCCGACATCCTGCGCGCTGAGACCGCCGGTGGCGCGTTGCTGCTGATCGCCGCGGTCGTCGCCCTGGCCTGGGCCAACTCGCCCTGGGCGGTGGTGTACCAGGACCTGACCGCCTGGCGGATCGGCCCGGCCGGGCTGCATCTGGACCTGACGCTGGCCCAGTGGGCGGCCGACGGTCTGCTGGCGATCTTCTTCTTCGTCGCCGGGCTGGAGCTCAAACGCGAGTTCGTCGCCGGTGACCTGCGCGACCCGCGACGCGCGATGCTGCCGGTCGCCGCCGCCGTGGGCGGGATGGCGGTACCGGCGCTGATCTACACCGCGGTCAACACGACCCTCGACGGCGGCGCGCCGGTGGGCTGGGCGGTCCCGACCGCGACCGACATCGCTTTCGCCCTGGCCGTACTGGCGGTGATCTCCACCCACCTGCCCGCCGCCCTGCGTACGTTCCTGCTGACTCTCGCAGTCGTCGACGACCTGCTCGCCATTCTGATCATCGCGGTCTTCTACACCGACTCCTTGAATCCGCTGCCGCTGGCCGCCGCCGTCGTACCGCTGGGGCTGTTCGCGTTGCTGGTGCAGCGTCGGGTCCGGTCCTGGTGGCTGCTGCTGCCGCTGGCCGCCGCCACCTGGATGCTGGTGCACGCCTCCGGTGTCCACGCCACCGTGGCCGGAGTGCTGCTCGGCTTCCTCGTCCCGGTGGTCCGCCGCAGTGGCGGCGACGGGCCCGGGCTGGCAGAGCATTTCGAGCATCGGTGGCGGCCGCTGTCGGCCGGGTTCGCGGTGCCGGTGTTCGCGTTCTTCGCCGCGGGTGTGTCGGTATCCGGCGGCATCGGCGCTGCCCTGGCCGATCCGATCATGATCGGTATCGTCGTCGGGCTCGTGGTGGGCAAATGTGCGGGCGTGCTCGGCGCGACGTGGCTGGTGCAACGGTTCACCCGGGCTTCGCTGGGTGAGCAGATGAGCTGGTGGGACGTTCTCGGGCTGTCCCTGCTCGCCGGGATCGGGTTCACCGTGTCGCTGCTGATCGGCGAACTCGCCTTCGGCACCGGCAGCGCGCACGACGAGCACGCCCGGATCGGGATTCTGGTCGGATCGTTGATCTCGGCGCTGCTGGCATCCATCGTCCTGCGCGCCCGCAACCGCCACTACCGGCGCGTGTGCCGGGCCGAGGAAGTCGACACCGACGCTGACGGCATCCCCGACGTCTGGGACGACGACACCGTACGGCGCTGACCACGGAGCCGGCATTCGCGAACTCGCCGTGCCCAGGTCGCCTGGCTGTTGTTCACGCCGTGAGCGGCACGGGGCTTTCCGCCGTTGAGGGCGGAGCGTACGGTGAACGGTAGGTGTGCCGGGAAGTCTGGTCGGCGGTCATTGATCCGCGTCGACCGAAAGGCACCCCTGCGATGACCGACCCCGCGCTGCGCGCCGTTGACCTGACGAAACGGTACGGCCACCTGACCGCTCTCGACTCCCTGTGCCTCGATGTCACTCCGGGCGAGGTGTTCGGGTTCCTCGGCCCGAACGGGGCCGGCAAATCCACCACGATCCGGCTGCTGCTCGGACTCGCCCGGCCGACTGCCGGCCGGGCCGAGGTGTTCGGTGTCGCGGCCTCCGACGTGGCGCGAGCCCACCGGCATCTGGCGTACATGCCGGCCGACGTGGCCCTGTGGCCGCAGTTGACCGGCGCCGAGATCCTGCACCTGCAAGCCCGTACCGGACCGGGTATCGACGAGGACTACCGCGATGAGCTCGTCAAACGGTTCGCCCTCGATGTTTCGAAACCGGCCCGGACCTACTCGACCGGCAACCGGCAGAAGGTCGCGCTGATCGCCGCGTTCGCCACCCGGGCACCGCTGCTGGTCCTCGATGAGCCGACCAGCGGTCTGGACCCGCTGATGGAACGCGAGTTCCGTGCCGCGGTCCACACGGCCCGCGACCGTGGGCAGACGGTCTTCTTGAGCTCCCACCAGCTCTCCGAGGTCGAAGCCGTCTGCGACCGGGTGGGCATCCTGCGCGCCGGCCGGCTCGTCACGGTGTCCACCATCAGCGAGTTGCGAGGCATGCACCGCTCCGAGGTGACCATCACCTTCACCGGCACCGCCCCCGATCTGACCACGATCCCGGGGGTCGTCGCGGTCCAGCCCGCCGGCGACGGGCGGCTACGGTTCACCCTCACCGGGGCGCCCGCCCCCGCCCTGCGGGCACTCGCCACCGTGGACGTCACGGCGCTGGCGGTGCGCGAACCCAGCCTCGAAGAGATCTTCCTGGACTACTACGGGGAGCAGGCGGCGTGACGTTAACGATCCCTACGGATGAATCCGGGGGGTTTTCCTCCGGGGCGTGGCCCTGGATTTCCAGCTCGGACCGCATGTGACCAGTCCTCCCGGAAGGAGGCGATCTGATGTCTTACGTCGTCGGCGCTGGCACGGTCGCGTTCAGCCGTGGCGAGGATCGTCCTCGCGGCGTTGAGGTCGCGGTCGGCGGTGTAGCCGCAGGCCGTGCACTCGAAAGTCCGTACGCCCAGTCCGAGGCGGAGATTGGTTCTCTCGCCGCACCCGGAGCAGGTCATCGTGGTGTAGGCGGGCGGTACCGGCACCACCTTCCGG